>VMGQ01000105.1 GCA_007376635.1 Candidatus Peregrinibacteria bacterium Greene1014_49 | reverse complement strand
AAACTGTTCGGAGATTGTGAGATTCCTGAGTGTCGTGCGACTGGTATTTACCATCCCCACGGTGACGCGGATTGACCCGCCCGGAAGAGTTTCATTCTGCTGGAGCGTATGGATGACGCGTGCGGAGGCTTGTTGTGATGAGTTGCTGCTTGAAACACTCGATGCAATACTTTTCGAGGAAAATGCAGTCAAAGAAGCAGAGCCACAGCGGTACTCGCCGAGGAAGATAACTTCCTCATTGGCGCCGAGATCACGCTTGATGGGGCGAGGGATGGTGCAGCCTGTGCGGAGTCCGAAGTTCGCTGAGTAATATGCGGGGGGGAGTTCACGGAATGTCATCGGTGTCACGCCTGTATATCGAATGCCGTTGTGGCCTGAGATCTCGAAGGGTGCACCCAATGGGATGCTTTCAACGGTAATCATTCCTTGATAGGTGTAGGCAATTTGGAGCGTGACTACACTGGATGCATTGAGCGTGAATGTTAAAAGATCATCCGTGACCGATTCGCGGATCACGCCGTTTTCACTAAGGCGGATTGTGGTGGTCGCGCCCTGCGGGGTTGCTATCCGGAGCGTGTACATTCCCTCGGAAAGATTATTGATCGTTCTGCGCTCCTCGCGACTGTTACTACGGATGAGATTTCCGGTTGGCGGCGTGATCGTCCAGGACCCGAATACTCCCACGTCACTGCGTTGCTCGAGCGTCATCGTCGCGGCGAATGCCGGGACGGCTACGAACATCGCACCAAGCGTGATTGCGGAGGTAAGGAAACTGCGCGTCATGGGGTGCATAGGGGCTTGCGAAAGAAACAGGACATACAATTTTTGACAATATAGTCAAGTATTGTACTATGCATTAAATGCATCGTATAGCGCATTTTGCCATGATTTATGATCAGCAGCCAAATTTATCTCCAGTAGGACAGTCTTTTCCCGGGAGATCCGCAGCGTGGGGGCATCCTGCGTTTGACCGAGGAGAGTGGGGGAAATTTCCGCATGTTTGCACTTCGCTTCAAAATCACCCTGCACGCTCTTCGGAACTTCAACGATGAAGCCGCCGGACTGCGAGAAGAGCAGGGTGTCGCTGCGCAGATGCTTTGGGAGTGTATCGAGTCGCACGTCTGCGCCGATGATCCGCTTTCGCCGGCGCTGTGGAATGGTCATTTCAAAGAGCGCGAGCGCGAGTCCGCCCTCACTCACATCATGTGCGCTCAGAATGATGCCCTTTTGAATCATCTGAGCGACGCAAACGATTTCCTTTCCAATACTCACAAAGTCGGGCTCTGGAACGTTTTTTCCGAGCAGTGCGTCGCGCGGAGCACCGGACATCGATTCCAGAACCTGGTAGTACAGCGACCCGCCGCATTCGTCCCGGATGTCACCAATGTAGTAGAGAAGAGAACTGATGTCCCGAAACGTGGCACTTGCCGCCGCGATGGCATCGGGCATGACGCCGATAGCGCACACGACCGCAGTAGGATCGATCGAGGAGCCATCCGGCTTGCTGTTATACAAGCTGACGTTTCCCGAGATGATCGGTACCGGGGCATTGTCAATCGCGACGCCGCGTGCCGCATCGCCGATGCCGCGGATGCCTTCCTCGAGTGCCCAGAGATGACCGGGGATTTCGGGGTTGCCGTAGTTCAGACAATCCGTGAGTGCACGGGGAGTAGCGCCGGTCGCAGCGAGATTACGCATCGATTCGGTTGCGGCATTTGCTCCCTGCCAATACGGAGAAATGCGGCCGTAGCGGCCATTGCCGTCCGCTGCGAGCGCTACGCCGATATGGCGATCCTTCTCAGGAAGTTCCCAATCCGGATGCTTTTCTTCATGAACATGGGACGAGAGATCTTGGAGCGGCATGATCACTCCCGCGTCGGCTTCTCCTGCTTCGATGATGGAATTGCCGATTACGGTTTTATCGTAGTGCTTGAGGATGGCTTCGCGGCTGCATCCATTCGGATGAACGAGCATTGCGTGAAATACTTCTGAAAGCGTGCATGTGAAGGTTTCGGGTTGCGGGTTGCGGGTTAACTCGTAACCCGAAACCCGTAACTTGTCTCCTTCACATTCAATGACCGGCTCTTGGCGTTCCACGATCAATGGTTCGGTTGGGCGGACATACTGCAGTCCGCTCGTGATATCGACAGAGCGGGCTTCGCAGACGATCTCTCCTCTATACGTGAGCCGATAGATGCCGCTGCCATTGACCTTGCCGATGACGCTAGCGCGCGCGCCTTCCGCCACACTCGGCAAATCCCAATCGACGTTGTAGTGCTTGAGAATGTGCTTGGTGAGTTCCGGATGTACGACCCAACAAAGACGTTCCTGGGTTTCGGCACACCCGATGACTTCCGGCGGGAGATCTTTGATGGCGATATGTACTTTTTCCAAATCAATCTCCGCACCGAACTCACGACCAGCTACCTGCTCAACTGTTGCGCAGACGTTGCCGCCCGCACCGTGATCTTTGAAGCTCACGCGATGGAGATTTTTTGTTGCGGCGAGCCAATCAAACAATGCATACGTGGATGCAAGGAGATGACGTTCGAGGAATGGGTTAGGCTCTTGGACGGCGCCGCTGTTTTGCTCTTTCTTATCAGCTTCCATCGAGGCTGAGGCAAACGAAGCACCGCCGAAGCCTGAGCGATCGGTGGGCTTGCCGATGACAATAATGTCGTAGCCGATCTCCGCCGCTTCCTCTGGGGCAGTGCTATGGATGATCTCATCTTCGCGCACGATACCGACGGCCGCGGCATTCACGAGGCAATTGCTGTTATACGAAGCATCAAAGACGGTATCTCCTCC
>VMGQ01000010.1 GCA_007376635.1 Candidatus Peregrinibacteria bacterium Greene1014_49 | reverse complement strand
CAGTGTGTGACGAGCGCCGAATTTATCGGCAAGACGCATCTGGCTTTTGAGGCTTGCCTCCCCGAGGGCACCGATGGTGTGCACTCCTTTTTCGCGGAGGGCAGAGATCAAGCTGAGACAGATTTTCTTGGCATCGGGCCCCAGCTGCGCGACGAATACATCGACTTGGTCTTTATTGGGAACGGTGATGCCGGCCTGTTTCATATGCCAGATCATCCGCTCAACGCCGAGTGCGGCGCCCACTCCGGGCGTGGGAGCGCCCCCGAGAAGTTCCATAAGCCCGTCATAGCGACCTCCGCCACCGACCGCATTTTGTGCTCCTGCAGAACTATCCCAGAACTCAAAGACCGTCTGGCCGTAGTAATCGAGACCGCGGACGAGGCTGGGATTGAGAATGTACTTCACTTGCAGCTCGTCGAGGTATTCCAAGAGTAGCGCGTGGTATTGCTTCGAATCTTCATCAATGAATTGTTCAAGCGTGGGAGCACTCTTCAGAAGAATCCGTGTGTCTTCCTCTTTACTGTCGAGAAGTCGGAGAGGATTGGTTTCTAGCCTCTTGCGATCGAGCTCCGGAAGGTGACGCTCCTTGCCAATGAAGAAATCCTTAAGAGCAGCGAGGAAAGTTTTTCGGCTTTCGGCAGTGCCGATGTTATTGAGCTGGAGTGTGAGGCGTTCATCAATTCTCAGGTCTTTGAAAATTTTCATGCATACATGGATGAGCTGTGCGTCGAGACTCGGGTCTTTCAGTCCGATCACTTCGAGATCCACCTGGTGGAACTGCCGGTAGCGTCCTTTCTGGGGACGGTCGTAGCGGAAGCATTGCCCGATAGCATACAGCTCTACGGGTTGCGGGAGCTGCTGCATGCCGTGCTCGATGTAGCTTCTGCAGATTCCGGCCGTGAGTTCCGGGCGCAGGGCATACGCCACACCACCTTCGCTCTCCTCTGTTCCCGCCTGTTTTCCAGAGACGACGAAGAGTTCCTTCTCCACGATATCGGTGTGCTGCCCGATGCCGCGTTCGAAGATCGCGCGGTTTTCGAAGATCGGCGGATCGATGCGTTTATACCCTGCTTGACGTGCGCGGTGACGCACGGCCTTCTTGATGTACGTCATATACTGATGATCCTCGGGGAGGACATCGTGGGTGCCTTTGGGCGTGCGGAAAAGGGGCTCAGCCATGATCTTTGGTAAAGCCTATCAGAAGTTCGAGTATCGAAAAAGCCCCATTTATTATATAATGAGCTATTATGAACCAAATCCTGACCACTGCCGCACTGATCGCCGGAGGCATCTTTGCAGTGTGGATCCTCTTTACCGATCCTGCAGGAGAGGATGGCAAAGGGGAAATGAACACGGCATTGCTTGGTGCTCTCGTGATGATTCCCGTCATCATTTTACTCATTGTTGGCATCATTCTCTTTTTACCGATCCTTCTCGGTATCGTACTTGTCATTGCCCTCGCGTATGGTGCGTATCTCGGTATTCGCTGGCTTCTCACACGCGAGCGGGAGGAACGGTCGGATCGCAACGAAGAGGGGAGATTACGGAAAAGAGCGAAAATCACTTTCTTGTGGCTCAAGCGTTCAAGTCGTTCTGTGATGGATTCCCGTCCTGCGCACAATCTTCGGCAACAGTCGAAGGCCGCAACCGTGCGTACCAGAAAGGCAATAACGGATATGGGAAGATCTCTGAAGAAAAGGGTGAAGCGCACCGTCAAGCGGGTACGAGAAGATGGTCCGAAACGTGTGCGTGAAACGGTGCAAAAATTACGATCATCAGATCCGCGCAGCAGGAATGTGCGCCGGAGCGTCCAAGAAGTATTCAGAAAAACCAAAGTGCGCGCTGTTTCTACTACAGAATCTCTCCGTCAATATAAGCCTTCACTCAGTGAGAGATTGCAGAGATGGAGAAGTGCGCTTGCAAAGAAGCCTGTTCAACGATCGGCCGATATGGGTGATGTTTCACGGGAGCTTGTGCATGAAAAAGTAGCATCACCGCTCAAGGCCAAGAGAAATGCCTCAGAGCGTTTGCATGCACATGATCTCTTGATGCATATGCGCAAGATCGGGTGGAGGACGCGCAGCCAATTGCGGGAGGTGTATCACCATCGGCGGAAATAAATATTTGTTGATGGATCCATTATCATGCCGGATAGTTACGGACGATTACGGTACAATTACTGCTGCCGCCATAGAGGGGTCTTTCCTCGTCTTGCACACAGAATCCGTTGGATCTTCAAGAAGCATCTGCCACGTGGCATCGGTCGCAATACATGTATCGTTTCCGAGGTTAAAGGAGTCCCGGGCGAGCGTCAGATCCGCCGCGGCGGCCGTTGCATCGTAGAGGAAAGCGATTTTTCTACCGTGCGACATTGCAGTGTTCCGTAGAGAATGAACCTTCCCCATGGAGTCAAGTGGTTCTATGTAGACTACTGCTTGGGAACGGTCCCCGAAGAGCACTTGGTAGTAGTACATGCCCCAGTGCGTCACGACGTAGAGATGGTTGCTGGCAAATGTATGATCCTCGAGAAGCCTGTTGAGCGTGACTTTCGAGAAATCGTCGTTGGCATGCCTCTGCTCAAAGGGAAACGTGAGATACCAGGCGATGTTTCCGGCGATAAAACAGGCAAGGATGACTCCTGCGCAGTCTCTCAGCTGATTCTTCCATTGTGCATGCCAGTGTGAATCTCGCAAACAGTGCAAGGTTGCAAGTACGCTGAGGATGAGGAAGGGGAATGAGAGAACCGTATGATGCATCGCCCATGCAGCTTTGGTTCGTGCGATGATAAAAAATGTGAGCCAGAAGGCGACATAATATATAGTTGCTTTGAGAATGTTCCGTCGCGATGAACCGGTGAACGTGCAGAGGAGGAGCAGGATCGGGACGGATAGGAACATTACGGCATTCCACAGATAGACGAACGTTGTTGGAGCGTGTACATCAAATACACGTTGCGTGGCCTCCAGAGGATTCAGCAGTGCATGGGTAACGCCTAGGTTCCAAAAGTTTTTAGCAAGCTCTGAAAGACTGTACATCTCTCCCCCCAGCACTTGGTTCAAAAGCGGCCGGACGCTTGCATCCGTGGGATCTGTACTGAGAAAGAGTGTAGTGAGCAGCGCAAGGAGGACTGCGCCTGGTACGATGGCCTGCACTCCTAACTTCACGTACGTACCGTCCTGGTATCTCTTTTTTGCATGTTCCAACACGGTGGGAAGAACACTGAGAGCAATGCCTGGAAGGAGCCAGAAGTATACGAGCTTCGTCCAGATGCCGAGGAACACAAGCGCAGTGCAACACAGGAGCCAGTGCATGCGTTGATCCCGGAACCATCGGCGCGTCAGCAAAATGATTAAAAATATACTCGTGATCTGAAAACTGATCGGGCCGGTGTCCGCAATATGCTGATACGCGTAGGGAAAGAAGAGCAGCAACACCCCGAAGAGGACTGCGGTCTTTCGATAAAACAGCCGTGCAAGAATCATTGCTTGCGCCAGTAAAAATAGCAGCCCCACGAGTCGCGCGGAATCCGGGCTTCGCCACAGGAGGAAAATCGGCAAATAATAGAGAGACGGGAAGCTCCCCACATAGGCATTTGATCGAAGGGGCAAGATCCATCCCGTGTTCAGCAGATTCAGGTCGTAGCTCCCGCATGCCTCACGGAAACTATTCAGGGCATTGAGAGGATAAAATCGACACGCCAGCACATGGTAAAAGAGGAACTCATCCATATTTGGTGTAACGATTCTGCCGAATGCCCACGCGAGGAAGATGCATACCAGAAGATAGGCCGTACCTCTGGTGATATTCTTTGTATGCTGCGATAGTTTCCCTCGTAGGGAATGCCAGAGATTGGAGAATGGTGTGTGTTCCAAATTGTATTATTATAACATATTTTGTACATATATACAATAATAGGTTATTTAGGTATATTTCCTACAGTACATTCATGAGAGGGCAAAATCACCAAGCATCTGCAGTGAAAAAAGGGAAAGCACTTCTTTCTAATCCATTCTTCGATACAATCGGCAAGCGAATAGCAGTTGTTCCTTCTCCAAATTTCTTATGGCGGGCGTAGCTCAGTTGGTTAGAGCGTCTGGCTGTGGCCCAGAAGGTCGAGGGTTCAATCCCCTTCGCTCGCCCCAGATCATGCAAAATTATTGACAAAAATATCAATATTTTCATAATAATTTTAATGGATTACCAGAATGTCCAACTGCTTCACTACACCCTTATTCCCGAAGAAGGGAAAGGAGTAAGCAGATTTGAATTGTGGGATGCAGGATCCTTCATTGGTATTCTTTCGGGAATGGTGGCACGACGTATCCATGCGTTGTGTACATTGCATCAAGAGCAACATTTGGACATGCGGGAATATAATTGCCACGGACTCACCCAATATTTACTACGTCAGGTTCATCATCTTTGGTACTGTGAAAAGTGGGAGCCGAAGCATTCTGTAGAGATCAGTTTGGAACAGGCAGTTGAGACGTTTCGCTTTCCCATTGGTATGTACCTATCCGCTCGGCACGACACACACAGCGGCCTGATTCTCGGGAAAACGGAGAGCGACACACTTCTCGCTATCCATAAAATTGGTACAGAAAACATTGAATTTTGCTCTCCAGAGGACATGATTGCCTATGGAAAGGGAGCATCGCCCCAATTCTTCGGCCGCTTGAAAAGATCCAACCGCCGTCCAGATGCAAAGATCATTGCACCGTCAACCACTCCACCGGCGCATAGTCGTCCGTGAGAATGGGGTGATCCTCAAGATCGGCGGCATAGACAGGCACATCTCTTTCACAGAGCGTCGAGAGAATCGGATCCGGACTGCTTTTCATCGCGGACGAACAAGGATCAATGCATGGGTCACTTTTACAGGCGATGAACATGACATTCTGTTGCGCTACACTCCTCGAATCATTCATCGCGTAGAAACGGCCGGCAGGAAATACGCTCAGCAATGTCCGCATGACCGCCGGGAGATAGGAGTTTCTGGACGTATCCACGGATCCTATGAAGTTCCCGATGAAGATGCCATTCTCGGTCAGATGATCTTTAACAAGTGCAAAGAATTCCTGGGTCGTGAGATGCGCGGGAATGGAGTGGGTCGCCTGGTAGGCGTCTCCGATGATCAGATCATATTGACCGCTGTCTCGGAGAAATGTTCTGCCGTCTGCGATGATGGAGTGGATACGGTCACTCGGTATGTAACGAAAGAAACGCTTCGCAATATCTTCCAATCCCGGCTCGATATCGATAACGTCCACGTTTGATTCCGGCGAGGCTGCCGCAATGACGCGTGGAATGACGAAGGCTCCGGCACCAATGACCAGGGAACGCTTGGGCGGCTCCTTTCCTTTCCATGCAGCAGCAACAATCCGAGTGTACTGGAAGGCGTGATCGTCGTTTTCGAGGTTGATGCCCGAAGACGCATTGCGATCCTGCCAGAGAATGCGGATCTTTCGGTCTTCTATCTGTGTATCTTGCACGATCATGCGCTGGTACACGCCGTCCACCGCAAAGACCGCCTTACTCGTGTAGGGAATAGCCAGAGAACATGCTCCGATGAACATGGAAGAAATGATAAAACCCTTTCCCCGTGCCTTCACTTTTCCATTGAGCAACACGATCACGATGCCAATAACGAGGAGCGATGTGCCGATGTTGCCGATGAGTATGTGGATCCCGAGCAGCGGAATCAGGAGAAATCCCGCAGCGATGCTCCCGGCGATACTCCCGAGTGTGGACCAAAAGAAGATATTGCCGGCGGCGCGACCTGCACTGAGCGCAGGGGCAAAGCGCTGCTCAAGTCCCACAGCATAGGGAGAAAATGTACCAAGAAATCCGCAGGGAATAAGGAAGAGCAGAGTCGATCCCATGAGTGGACCCGCTCCGGAAGCGAATGCAGAACCGAGGAGCGGGAGAAGGACTATGGACAGAGGCCAGATGAGGAGCGTTGTAACGCCTGCGAACGTAAGAAGAATTCCAAGCGTGTACCAGGAGGGATTGCGATCTGCGAGGATTCCTCCCGCGTAGTAGCCGATACTGAGTGCGCCGAGCGTTACTCCGAGCACGCTGCTTAAGGTGTAGAGGGAACTGCCGAAATGCGGCGCGAGGATGCGGGTTGCCAGTATTTCAATCACGAGAACGCAGGCACCGGTGTAGGTAACGAGTGCGCGCAGCAGAAATCCGGAACGCGAAAGTGATAGCATGGAGGAACGCTATCGAACTCTCCAGGAGAAGTCTACTGAGGGATATCCGGTGTTGGGTTTGGCTTGCCCGCCGTAGCTCCCTCAGGAGCGAAGGGGGGATTATTTTCAATACTCTCTGCGCGAATGAATGCGACAGGTGCTTCGTCCGGAGAGAGAGCAATGGACGCAGGTTTCGGAGTTTGTAACGTTGAAGGATCTGCTGAAGGAGTCCCCGCAGCAGCTTCTCTGTGCTGCTTATTTTGGCGATATCGTTGTCTCTTCAGGCGACGGCGCTCGCGTTCCTTTTCGCTGAGGACTTTGGGGGCAGCAGGAGGGGGAGGGGGTACGGAGGTTGCGGGAGTGGTGGTGTTTGTTTGTAACTCCGGTTTCGGCTCCGGAGTTTTCACCGGAGCGGGAACAGGAGGATTTTTAGGTTGTACCAGGGTCACAGGAGTAGGAGCGGGCTTCGATGTCTCGAGCATCGGCGCGGGGGGCACCTCTTTGGGTGTGGTCTGCGGCTGCAACCACGCAGGGAGAGCTCCGGAAACTTCCTGTGCCTTCTCCTCGGATATCGGATCTATTTGAGGTTTTGGCTCTGGAGGAGGAATGTTGTTCTTTTTTACAATGATTTGTGGTTGTGGTGATGTATTGGGAGGAGCAACAACGGGTGATTTTGGCTCTGCTTTTACTGGTGCAGGAGCGAGGTTTGGAGATGTTGCAGGAGCTGGAGTAGGAGGAGGCATCGAAGTGCCCGTGTTGGGCTGAAGCCATGCAGGAAGAGGTCGTCCCGCGGAAGGAGTTGAAGTTTCTGCCTTTGGAGAAATAAGAACCGGTATTGCTGTGGCGACTGGCGCAGGAGATGGGGTTTCAAGTTTTTGTGGTGTAGCAGGCTGTGGCACCGCCGCAGGTACAGGGGATGGAGTCGCCTTGGCTGGAGCAGGTATGACTGACTGTGCATCCTTTTTTTCTGCATTCGGTGTCAGCCAATCGGGCATGGAGTTTTCTGACAGGAGTGGTTCTGACTCCTTTGTACGTACGGGAATAGGAGTCGCAGGTGCAACGGGTGCGGATGGTGTTGCAGGAGCAGGGGGAGCCACAGGCATGGTCGAAGGAGTTGCCTTCGGCGTTTTTGGTACATTCTGGAGCCAATCGGGAACAGGTCCGGCGCCTGCGGGAGCGGGAAGTGTCGCTGCAGGAGGGGCAGTCTTCTCCGCTTCTGCGTCGATCACCTCAGGGCTATCAGGAAGGCTCATCGGTGCAGTTGTCGATCCGGCCTCAGGCTTGGGTATCGCCATTTTCTTGTCCGCCGCCTCCAAGCGCTCCGCGAGCGATTTTCCTTTTCGGAGTTTGAGAGTCACCACGGTGATGACACCACCGGTCATAGCAACCATTATCAGTCCCATGAGGATCTTCAAGATCATCGCGAGGCGAGAGGATCCCTTTGAAGGAATTTCATCTGCTGGAGGCTTTTTGGTTGTCGGTACGGGTGCAGAGATCTCTGGAGATTGCACTGTCACCTCCTCGGCGAGATCGCGGATATCTATGCCATTACGAAGATCCTTGAGACGCGCACGAACGACGTAGGTTCCGGATTGCGTGAAACGATGCACAGGTTCCATGAGCATGCTCTGCGTTCCATCCCCGAAATCCCAAATGGGTACCACTGGGGTTTGCATCGGGGGTCGGTCAAGGATGCTGAAACGCAGGCTGCCGTCTTCCTCTTCCGTTACCTCTATCCCACCGGTAAGAGGCTGCGACTCGGGTACGGGCGCAGGGGGGGCAACAGGGGCAGAAGCAAGACTCACGGTAAACTGACGGAGGAGCGGTGACCCGTCTTCGTTTGTTCCGGAAACCGCGAATGACGCAGGAAGATCGCTCGTGATCCAGAGAAAGAGAGGAAGGCCATCCGAGATCAAATATGTTCCCTCTGCACTCCTATCGTTTTCGGCATTCCCATCAGCATCTTCATCCACAGAAAGATCTGCATCGAGCGTGATATCTGCGAGCATTCCGGGAGTCGGGCGGATAGAGACAAGTCGCTGTTCTTCGGTAACCACAATGGCACCATTGAGGTTCCCTGGAACAGTCTCGAGAGCCGTTCCCGATCCTGAAAGGTCTTCCGTGCCGGACACAACAGTGATGGCAAACGATTGACGGATACTTTTGCCTCCAGGCGGAGCGACCTCAGCGCTCAGGAGGTAACGACCCGGTTGTGCAAAGCGCGTCCTCAGAGATCTGCCTCTACCCGCCTGGAGAAAGGTGCGTTCATATGAAAGTACCCAGGCGTACTGCGTTTGCGGTGCACCCTCCTGTGCGAGGACTTCAAAGACGGATCCCAGAGGAAGTGAGATCTTTTCCGTTGCGGGAGTACTTTGAGCATCCACCATTTGCTTGCCTGCGACGATTCCAACAAAGAGCAGTGCCGAGACCGTGAGCTGCCGGAGGAATGGGGAGCGCGCGGACATGGAAAGTCTTTAGAAGATGTCGAAGACGAAGTGCACGAATGCTGAAGAGAGTGCGATCACAAAGAGGCCGATGATGGCATAGAGAATGACTTTCTTTGCTGTGTCTTTGCGCCCTTCGTCGCCAATGCTTGTGATGAGCATGATCCCCCCAATGACTATTGCGGCTACCGCAAGGAGTGCAGCGAACGTCGTGATGTAGACAATAATCGTGCGTATCGTTCCATAGAGGCCACTGGCATCTACTCCCGATGGGATACTCTGGAAGAAGCTGACAATCACATTGGCAAGGATGATGACAATGATGCCGACAGCTGTGTAGAGAATGATATTCTTCGCTGTTCCTTTTGAACTTTCATTGCCGAGTCCCAAGATCAGGTAGAATCCGGCGATGACAATGACTGCGACCGCAAGCAGACCCACATAACTTGTGAAAACATCGATGATGGCATTAATAGCCACGTTCAGACCCGTCAAGCCACCGAATCCGCTGGTACTGCCGCCGGCAGCATTCGTCACGATACCTCCAAGGAAATTGCGAATGCCGACTCCGAGCGTAATAATAATAAGCCCGACGCCAGTATAAATAATGATGCTCCTTGCTGTTCCTTTCGAACTTTCATTACCGAGTCCCAGGATCAGGTAGAATCCGGCAATCACGATCATCGCGAGCGCAAGAATTCCGACGTAACTCTTGAGGACGCCGATGATAGTGTCGATTGCCACGTCAAGACCTGTTGTGCCTCCAGCTCCGCTGGTACTGGTGCCGGCACCACTCGTGACGATGCCTCCGAGGAATGCAGTGATGGCGACTGCGAGATTGATGATGATGAGGCCGATGCCGGTATAGAGGATGATGTTCCTCGCTGTTCCTTTTGAGCTTTCGTTACCGAGTCCAAGGATCAGGTAGAAACCAGCAATGATGATGACCGCAAGAGCAAGAATCCCGACGTAACTCTTAAACGTATTGATGATGGCATTAATAGCCAAATTGAGACTCGTTGAGCCTCCGAATCCGCTTGTTCCCGCATTGATGCTGAAGAAGAAATTGCGGATGGCAGGTGCAAGACTGATGATCACGAGGCCGATGCCGGTGTAGAGAACGATGTTCCTCGCTGTTCCTTTCGAACTTTCATTGCCCAGTCCCAGAATGAGGTAGAACCCGGCGATCACAATGACTGCGAAAGCGAGGAGACCTGTGTAACTCGTGAAGACACCGATGATTCCGTTGATGATCACGTCAAGAGCCGTCGAGCCTCCGGATGTACTGGTTCCCGTAGCGATACCTTGTAGGAAATTTCTGATAGCGGCGGTAACACTCATGATCACGAGGCCGATGCCGGTATAGAGAATGATGCTCCTCGCTGTTCCTTTCGAACTTTCATTTCCCAGTCCGAGGATCAGGTAGAACGCGGCGATCGAAATGACGCCAAATGCGAGCAGACCTGTGTAACTCGTGAAGACACCGATGATGGTGTTGATGGCTGCATCAAGCGCAGTTGCGCCTCCAGATGCGCTGGTTCCCGGGCCGACGCCCTCGAGGAAATCGCGGATGCCAGCTGCAAGATTGATGATTACGAGTCCGACACCGGTGTAGAGAATAATCTTCCTCGCTGTTTCTTTTGATGTCTCGTTGCCGAGTCCAAGAATCAGGTAGAACCCGGCGATCACAATGACTGCGAAGGCGAGGATGTTCGAATACGAAATCGCCTGGGTGATGATACTGTTAATGACGCCCGATGGAGCCGTTGCCGATACACCGGGGATGGTCGTTTGTGCTGTGGTGACTCCGGAGTCAATGCCAGGTCCTGAGTAGACCGAAGCCTGCGCGAGTGTCAGGATACCGAGACCAAAGAGAATCGCGCACGTAGAGGCAATCTTCCTGATTGCACGGGTGGAACGCCGGATCCGATGGGTAGCGAGGAATATTCGGAGCATTCCCACAATGATAGCAGATTTTGGGGTTTGAGACAATGTATACTTCCCCCATGCGCCCCAAACGTCCATCGGCAATACTTGATGCATCCGGCACCCCTGCATTTCTCGTCAGTAATCTTGTCAATATCCGCTTTCTTACAGGATTAGACATGAGTTCTGCTTTGCTCCTACTAGAACCTAAGACCATGACGCTTTTCACCGATGGTCGTTACATCGAAGTGGCTTCCCGCAGCGTTTATCGGGGGATCTCGGTCAAAGACGGTGCCGCCATCGATGCAGCAATGAAACGTGTACGTATATGTGGCATCGAAGATGAAGGACTCTCTATCGAAAGATTCCATAGGTGGAAGGCAAAATTTAAGAACACAAAATTTGTTCATACTTCAGGCCTCATTGCCGAGTTTCGGAGAAGTAAGGATCCTGAAGAACTCGCGAAATTTCGTCGTGCACAGCGCATTACGCGCGAAATGATTCGTCGCGTGCCTTCTCTTCTGAAGTGTCCTATTCGTGAGATTGATCTCGCATGGCAGCTACAGGTATGGGCGAGGGAGCTGGGAGCGGAAGGGCTTTCCTTCGATCCTATTGTTGCATTTGGTACCCATACGAGCAGTCCGCATCATAAACCTACGGGTCGTATGCTCAAACAGGGTCACATCGTCCAGATCGACTGTGGAGCGAAGTACAGGGGATATTGCGCCGATCAGAGTGCAGTATTTTTCACAGGGAAACCGACGCCGATTCAGAGCAGAGTATTTACCGCAATATGTGAAGCCAAGGATGAGGCGATAGCCAAGCTCAAACCGGGTGTCTCGGTGCGAGATTTGGATTCCATAGCACGCGAAGTATTGAAGAGCTATGGCTACGAGGAATTTTTCTGTCACGCACTCGGGCATGGAGTCGGCTTAGAAATCCACGAAGGGTCGACGCTTTCGAAAAAAGCCCCGGATCGGAAATTATTGAAAGGGGAAATTATTACGATAGAGCCAGGGGTGTACTTTCCGGGGAGGTTCGGGATGCGGGTGGAGGAGGAGATTATTGTTGAGTAAACCAAACCTTACAGACCAACCCTGTAAAATTTGCTAGAATAGCGAGAAACATGAAAAACAAAATTCCTCTCCGTGTTCGCGCAGTGATTGCTCTCGTTGCGATCATCGCTCCGACCAATGTCGTAGGTATCGACCCCACAGCTCCCTACGAACAAGAGTTCATTCTGACAGCTTACTACTCGCCGCTGCCGGGACAATGTTGCTACGTTCGAGGAGGCTACGAAGCCGATAAAATCTTGAATGGCGAAGGACACACGGCGGCCGATGGAACGGCGGTGTATCCGGGTATGCTCGCGGCTCCTCCATCCTATGCATTCGGCACAGATGTCGTCTTGCCGGGGCTGGGTACACTTACCGTTCATGACCGTGGTGGAGCGATCCAGGTTCTCCATTCCCATGCGCACAGGCTCGATGTTTGGGTGGGGCACGGTGAAGAAGGACTTGCACGTGCTCTTGCCTTCGGCGTGCAGCATATCCGCGGAACGGTGTATCCGCTCGGATCGAGACAGCCCCAAAATGATTTTGACCTCGCAAGGCTTCCAGCCCCTTTTCAGAGGCTCACGCCCTTTGGGGTTGAGTCTGAAAATTTGCTCGCGCTCACGCCGAAAGCAGGCGATCGCAATCTCTCTGCAGCAATCCTTCAAGATCATCTGCGGAGTGCCGGGTATTTTGATCGCGCATCTTCGGGATACTTTGGTCCGGATACGGAGGAGGCTCTGAAGAGATTTGTCAGTGATTTTGTTCTTCATGAATCTACGGATCGACTCACGGAACATACGGCAGCATTTCTTCTTGCGGCATCACGGCGTAGCGATGCCATCCTCCCTATTGATGGCATTGTCGATATGGAAAGTAACGAGAATGCAGTTTCTCAAGCGCAGCGCATTCTCCGGTTTCTTGGGTATTACGAAGGACGAACGGATGGCTTGTATTCTCTTACTCTGCATGATGCCATTCTTCGCTTCCAACAGGAGAAGGGACTTGTGGGAACGGCGATCGATCCGGGTGCAGGGCGTATAGGACCTCTTACGAAGCGTGCGATGCAAACCGAATGGAACCGCCGACTCGTAGCCGTTCGTGCAGATAAATACATGACGGTGCATGCAGTGGAAAAACTCATGCAAGAACGCGGCGAATCACTCGATATGTTTCTCACGGAAGGACACACCGGTCCCTACGTTCGTCTTCTCCAGCATCTGCTTACGGAGCGTGGTTATTTCCCCGAGAACAAGATCAATGGCAACTTCGGTTCTCTCACCCGAGAGGCAGTCTTCGATTATCAAGTGGCACAGGGAATCGTCGCTACAGAAACTGATGATGGAGCGGGATCGGTAGGTCCGGAAACATTGCAGAGTTTGCGGAGAGAAGAGAGAACGAAGGCATATCGGATTGTGCGTGCGGAAGGATGGAAAGCTCTCTAGCAATAGATAATTTCCCATTTTTCTGAGACTATTTAGACGTGAAGAATCTCCTTGCGATTTTTACCATGCTGATTCTCGGTATTCCGCAAGCCTTTGCTGCGGAAGGCATCACTCGTCGCGACGGATTTCTTCTGCTCTGGCAGAGCATCAACCGTGCTGCATACGAAACGCGCGAACAGCCGTTTTCCGATGTACCCGAAGGGGACAGGGGATTCCTTGAAATCACCTACGCGAAGAACAGGGGTTTACTTGATGGAGATTCTTCTTCGAAGAGTCCGGGTGATGGAGCATTTTACCCGGATGATTCTCTCACACTCGAAGATGCACTCCTCTGGCTCTATCGCACGCGCAATATCGCGGAGCTTCCGGAAATGCAGCGCGAGCATCTGTCCTCATTGATGGAGCGATATTCCCTCATGTCTGATAGCGGAAGATCGCGATCTTCCGCTACTGGGTCAACCTTGTCGGAGATCGTTTCATCTGAGGAACTTCTCGCTCTTATGCGCTCCCTCGATCAAAAATTGTCAGAGGAAGTCCACGAAGTTAGTCTGTACGGTGAGCAGTTCCATGGCCAGGGAACGGCATTCGGCGAGACGTTTGATATGTATGCGATCACGGCGGCACATCGGAGTTTTCCCCAGAATACTCTCGTGAAAGTGACCAACGTGGAGAATGAAAAAAGCGTCACTGTGCGGATCAATGATCGCGGTCCGTACGTGGACGGACGCGACATGGATTTGAGCGTCGCGGCATTCACATCGATTGCCGAGCGATCCAAGGGCGTTATCCGCGCACGCTTCCAGCGTCTTGGAGATGCGACGCTTGTCTCCGGATGCTCACTTTCTGTAAGCCAAGAAATAACGGAAGTTCCAAGATTCCAGCAGCGTCTCACCAGGGACGTCCGATTTCAGCGCGGCATTCCCCACCGCCTCGCTGCGGGATCTCTGCTTGTCTTAAAAGCAAACCGGTGGTTTGTTGTGCGGGGTGTTACCTATCCCGATGGTCACTTCGTTCGGATGCAGGATTGGGTATCCCCGGAGGAACAATTCACGTTTAACCCTGCAGAGCCGGGGGAATACGTGTTTATGTTTGCGACGGCGCAGGGGATCAAGAGGCAGATGCGGATGGAGGCCATTGAGTGCCAACAGCAAAATGCATAAAGCATAAAGACGATTTTTACTCTATGCTTTTTGTAGTATGCATTCTTCCGAGAAACAAGGATTTATGCTAGAATACTAGGAATCTGTGCTCGTACTCCTCCGCATCCTCTTCTGGCCGGTTCTCTGGATTGTTGTTGTCCTCTCTACGACGATCGTGAATGCCCATATCTGGATCGACATCTGGGAGTGGTATCGCACAGATCCGATGGATAAGACGCTATTTCTGGTTTCGCTCTATTTTGCCTGGGCTTTCATCAAGTTCGAGGCACGGTTTACCTTCGCGTGGTACCAGAGCCGCAATCTTGTTTCCATGAAGGTGATACTGCCGCGATCCGATACGAAGCTCGACCAGGAGAAGCGCACCGAGAAGGATTTCAAAGAAAAAGTCGCCGTGATGGAGCAGCTCTATCGTGCGCTCTGGGAAGTGCGCAATCTCGATTTCTGGCAGACATTCTATTTTTGGATCACGAGAGACATCCGTATTAGTTTTGAAATGTATGTGGATAAAGGGTTGCTTAGTTTTTATGTTGTTACGCATCCGAGGCTCGTCTCTATCGTGGAAAAGCAGATCACGGCGTTCTATTCCGACGCAGAAGTCACTCTCGAAAAGACCCCTGAAGTGAAGCCCAAAGGCTACAGCCTTGTCGGGTATTATATGAAATTTCAGAAGAAATTTTGTTTTCCGCTTCGTACGTACGAGCTCATGCAGGATGATCCCTTGAATGGTCTTGCCAACGTCCTTTCCAAAATGGAACGTGACGAAGTCGCATCCATACAGATCGTGCTCACTCCCGCAATTCGCAAGAAGTGGAACAAGGTCACCAAACGTGCCGCGAGTTCCGGATTCAAAGGGAAGAAAGAGGGGCTCTTTGCCCATGTTCCGATCATCGGTTTCCTCTTGAGCGGCTTTGCGGATTTTGCGACAGGCACCAATGCTCCCGGTGCAAAAGGCGGTGACTCTTTTGTGCGTATGGTTCAGCCCGAAGAGGAGCTGTACAAGCGCATGGCAGAAAAAGGGGGAATGAGTTTCTACCATGCCTCCATCCGTATCATGACTTCTTCAAAGAGTGCGCAGCGCGCCAACGAGCTCACGAATAATATCCAAGTCGCTTTCAATGCATTCAAGGATCTCTATGGAAATGTGCTCGTGAATAAGCGCATGTTTATAGATTTTCTTCCGCATGCAATCAATGGGCCAATTATCCACTGGCTTTGGAAAAATCGCATAAACTGTTTCCTGCACAAAGACTGCATGATGACGGAGAAGGAGCTTGCCGGACTCTACCATTTCCCCGACAGCCGTTATAACAAGATCCCTATCATTCAGTGGATTACCTACCGCGTACTTCCTCCTCCGCCGGACGCTCCAACGGAGGGCGTTCTCCTGGGCTATAACCGCTACCGAGCAGTCGAGACGCCCATCCGTTTTCGCGGTGGCGATCGAACGCGACATCAGTACATTATCGGAAAATCTGGTTGTGGAAAATCTTCGCTTATCAGCTGGATGTCGCGACAAGATATCGCCAATGGTGAAGGGCTCTGCATCGTGGATCCCCACGGGGATCTTATCGAGGATGCTCTCGCTCATACCCCGAAGGAGCGCGCGAAAGACATCATTGTCTTCGATCCCTCTGATGGCCAACGTCCAATGGGTTTAAATCTTCTTGAGGCAAAAACCATGGAAGAGAAGGATCGCGCATCGCTCGATGCCATGGAAATCTTTCTCAAACTCTTTGGCAATGAAATCTTCGGTCCGCGCATCCAGCACTACTTCCGCAACGGCTGTCTGACATTAATGGACGATGAGGAGGAAGGTGCGACCCTCATCGACGTGCCGCGCCTCTTCGTCGACGAGGAATTCCAGAAATATAAAGTAGCCAAGTGCAAAAATGTCGTCGTGCGGAGTTTCTGGGAGCATGAAATCGCGAAGACAGGGCAGCGCGAAAAGGAGGAGATGATTCCATACTTCAGTGCGAAGTTCGGTCCTTTCATCACGAATACCACGATGCGTAATATTATCGGCCAGCCGAAGTCCGCCTTCAACATCCGCGAAATTATGGACACAGGCAAGGTACTTCTGGTAAACCTCAGCAAGGGAAAGATCGGCGACGTAAACGCACAGCTCCTCGGATTGATCTTTGTGAATAAAGTGAATATGGCTGCCATGAGCAGGGCAGATATCCCCCGTACGCAGCGTCGTCGTTTCTACCTCTACGTCGACGAGTTCCAAAATTTCGTTACGGACGCTTTTGCCACGATCCTCTCTGAGGCGCGCAAGTACGAGCTAGCGCTCATCATGGCGCACCAGTACATCGGGCAGCTCGTCGGGAAAACCGAAGCCTACGGCCAGGCAGGTACGAAGATGCGCGATGCAGTCTTCGGTAACGTCGGTACGATCATGAGTTTCAAGATCGGTGCGGAAGACGCTGAATACATGGCAAAGGAAATGGCACCAGCTATCTCCGATCAAGATGCTATCGGTATCCCGAACTTCAACTGCTACTGCAAGCTCAATATCAATAACGTTACCTCACGTGCTTTCTCGCTTGCCACCATCTACGACGAATCCACGCGCAACGAAAAGCTTGCGGCGCTCATTAAGGAATACAGCAGAATGAAATATGGAAGAAAGAAGGTGTTTGTCGATCAGGAAATAGAGGATCGGATTGGGATTGTGCGATAAAGGCAGAAACGTGAGAAAGGGCAGGAAAGGCAAAAAATACGATGCATTTCTGCCTTTCCTACTCTTTCTGCCCTTCACTCCGAAGCTCTCTTCTGCAACACTGTTTATACTTTCTTCTCCTATGGTCTCTCTCTCCCAAGCACGTGACATGTTCCGCATTCAGCGCGAAGCCAAGCGCGTGAAGAAAGATTTGCAGAAGATTCAGGTGGAAGCAGAAGCCGAGGGCGTGGCGGTCGTTGTCTCCGGAGAGCAAGAAATCCTTTCGATTGCCATTGGAGAAAGCGTACCGCGCGAACGCGTACCCGCTCTTCTCAAAGATGCCTTAAATCGTGCCTTGAAGAAGGCACAGATTGTTTCTGCAGAGAAAATGCAGGGAGTATATAAAGAGATGGGTTTACCGACGGAGAAGGGAATGCGGGAAATGGGGAATTAGCATTCCGCGTTGCATGTTTTTCCGCGATACTCTTTTCGTGAGAAAGCTTTTCCTCCTCATCCCAGCGATCTTGGCGTGTAGCCTTGTCTGGTACCGTTTCTCTCTGAGACCCGCTGATTTCGGGAATAACGACCGCGTGAGTGTGCGCATCGAAGCGGGAACATCCACACGAGGTATTGCTGAAGTTCTGCATGACCGTGGCGTTTTGCGCTCTCCTTTGGCATTTCGCATTCATACGAGACTCCTTGGTGCTGATGCAAGTCTGCAAGCAGGGACATTTATTCTACATTCCGGAATGACACAGGGAGAAATCATCGAAGCATTGCAAAGCGGCAAGGCACTAGAGATCGCCGTTACCATCCCTGAAGGGTTTACCGTTACGGATATCGATGCCTTACTCGTGAAAAAGAATCTCTCAGCGACAGGGGCATTTCTCCGCTGCACACAGGAGTGCGATCTTCAAGAATTTGCATTCCTTCCGCTATCCGATGGCTTTGCGCCTCGCGGAGGAAAGGTCGAAGGATATCTCTTTCCCGATACCTATTTCGTCAGCGTGGAATCATTTTCCCCTGAAGCTTTCCTTCATCGCTTGCTTACGAATTTTCGTATGAAGGTGATCGATGAGCTTGGGGGAGAAGTGGGACTATCCGGTCGGAGTTTCCATGAAATTCTCGCAATGGCTTCCCTCATAGAAGAAGAAGCAATCACCGATGCCGAGCGCCCTGTCATTTCCGGCATCCTTTGGAAACGCTTCGATGATGGCCGGGGACTCGGGGTGGATGCCACCATCCGGTACATTCTGCAGAAACCTTCTTCCACGATTACTGCAGGAGATCTGAATGTGGATTCCCCTTACAACACCCGAAAATTTCGTGGGCTTCCTCCGGGGCCGATTGCCAATTCTGGGAGAAGAAGTATCGAGGCAGCATTACGCCCTACAGATTCTTCATACTGGTACTACCTTCATGATCGCAACGGGAAGATTCACTATGCGGTGACCAATGAGGAGCACAATTTGAATCGGATCGAGTATTTGAACAAATAAGCACATGGAGGTGATGGTGCAAAGTACCATCAAATATGGTATAATACAAAAGAGAACATCAATATCATTAAAGGTTCTATTCGTTCTACACTTACTCCTGCTGTGAGCTACCACCACAAACTCAAAATCGGCGTGATGGGTTCGGCATCCGGTCCACAGACGGAGGATCCACATGCACGTGCTGCGGCGCATAAACTTGGTGAAGAAATCGCCAAGCGTGGACATATCCTCATCAACGGTGCGTGTCCGGGGTTGCCGCATGATGCGCTCCTTGGTGCGGAAGAAGCAGGGGGACTCACGATCGGTGTATCGCCGGCGTTTTCTGAGTACGAGCATGTGAACGAATACCTTTCCCCGCATGACAATGACATTATCCTCTACACGGGGCAGGGGTTCATGGAGCGCGACATCATCAATATCCGGAGTAGCGATGGCATCATCATTGTCGGCGGGGGCATCGGCAACGCTCAATGAATTCACCATCGCCTATGACGAAGGTCGCCCGATCGGGATTCTCACGAATACCGGCGGCGTCAGCAATTCCATCCCGCACATTGTCGAGGAGCTGTGCAAAAGAAAGGTCCCTCCGAATATGGTCTTCGACGACGATCCGAAGGTGCTCCTGACCAAACTCGAAGTGGTAATCAAGGCATTCCCGCTGCCCATTCACGAAGATGGGAGAGTGAAGGATCTGAGACAAGGACGAGGGTAATTTCCACTACCATCGCACTTCCCCCTTTGCACTGGCTTTCGTTATCCATCGCACGGTTGTTCCCTCAAACGCAAACGTACTTCGCAGCCTTCTCTCCAGAAACTTCAGCTCCGAAACTTTCACTTTCTTTGGATCTTTTACAAAGACCACGAAGGTCGGTGGGACACCATCAGTTTGCGTAATGTATTTGCTCTTGGCGAGTTCGCCCATGGGCTGCCCGCGAATAGTGGCGCTGTACCAGTCGTTTAGTGCCTTCGTCGGAATTCTGCGACTGCGGTTGCGCTCGACAGTTTCTATCGCATCGAAGAGCTTTAGGAGTCCGTCTCTCGATGTTGCGGAGCAGAGAATCACGGATGCAAAGCGGCAGAAGGGGATGGTGAGGTGCACATCCTCGATCGTGTTTTTCTTCTGCTCCAGACTCATGCCATCGGATTTGTTAACGGCGAGAATGAGGCCTTTACCTTCTTCTATGCACATTTGTGCGATCCGCTTGTCTTGGCGCGTGATTGCTTGTGTTCCATCGAGCACAAGAACGACGACATCACTGTTGCCTATGGCTTGGATCGAGCGGAAGTAGGCGAGGGTCTCCAGTCCCGGCGTCTCTTCTTTCTTTTTTTTGATACCCGCGGTATCCACAAAAATGTAATCGCGGTCTTTGTAGCGAATGATTGTGTCTCCCGCATCCCGGGTTGTCCCGGGAATTTCTGAAACGATGCGCGGAGAGACTGCACGCTGCGGATCGGACATCAATGCATTCACAATCGAGCTTTTCCCCACATTGGGTTTGCCGACTACTGCAATCCGGGGAATTGCTGCTGTCTGCTTTTGTATGAGAGCTTCCTCATCTTCGATGGTTTCAGGATGGATCGAAGGTGTTCCTTCTCCTTTTGTAAAGTGTAGTTTCTTAAGTTCTTCCGCGATCGCATCCTCAAGCATGCCGAATCCCGAACCGTGTGCTGCGCTCACAGGAATCAACGGATCCCCGATGCCAAGCTCGTAGTACTGTGGCAGAAGTTCATCGATTTTTGACGGGTTATCGATCTTGTTGACAGCGACGATCACCGGCACATGCCTGCGCTTTCGCGTCCGTAATACTTTTGCCACTGCATGATCGGCACTCGTGAGATCATCTTTCCCCGAAAGTACGAGGACAATGACATCTGCGTGTTCGATTGCGAGTTTGGACTGCGCCTCGACGTCATCTTCAAAGTCCGTATCCACCGTCCCTCCTCCCATGCCTCCGGTATCTACGAGCAGATAATCGACGCTGTCTGTTTCTACTTTGCTTGCCACTTGATCTCTGGTCGTGCCTGGAATATCGCTCACAATCGCTTTCCTCTGGCCGATGATTCTATTAAACAGCCGGGATTTTCCCGTATTGGGGCGGCCGACGATGGCTACGAGGGGGAGGTGGGACATTGTGCGAATCGCTATTGTAGCAAAAGAATTCCGCTTCCGCATGATAATTGTTATCATTCCGCCCGATGCCCCGCTCCTACGACCCCTCTACGATTGAATCCAAATGGCAAAAGCGCTGGGAGGACGCCGGCGTGTACAAGACAGATTTAAAGAAAGCCAAAGATCCGTATTATGGAATGATGATGTTTCCGTACCCGAGCGGGGATAGATTACACATCGGGCATTGGTACAGCTACGCCCCCGCAGATAGCTACTACCGCTTCATGCGCATGCATGGGAAAGATGTTTTTGAGCCGATGGGATTTGATGCGTTTGGGCTCCCCGCGGAAAACCATGCGGTGAAGACCGGCGTGCATCCTGATGCATCGACCAGGAAAAATGTCGATACCATGATCCTCCAGCTCAAGCGCATGGGGTGCATGTTCGATTGGAGCAGGATGGTGAATACCTCTACCCCGGAGTATTACCGCTGGACGCAGTGGCTGTTTTTGCAGATGTATAGTCACAAGCTTTGTTACCACAAAGAAGCGAACGTAAATTTCTGTCCCAGCTGTCAGACGGTACTTGCCAATGAACAAGCGCAAGACGGCACCTGCGAGCGCTGCGGAACTACGGTTGTGCAAAAGCCTCTGACGCAATGGTTCTGGAAGATCACGCAGTACGCGGAAAAACTCTTGAAGAATCTTGATGGACTCGATTGGCCTGAAAAAACGAAGACGATGCAGAGGAATTGGATCGGGCGCAGCGAGGGTGTGAAGTTCAAAGAGAAGATCAAAGACCTGAACATCGAAGTGGAAGTCTTCGATACGGTTCCGCAGACGTTTCTTGCGCAAACCTTTACGGTGATCGCTCCCGAGCATTCCCTTGTGGAGAAGTTGATTCAAGGAACGTCGCATGAAAAACCTGTGCAGGAATTTGTGGAATACATTCGAAAGAAGAAAGCGGGCAACCGGTTCAATATTCAAACGGATATGGAGGGCATTTTCACCGGTCGCTACATCGAAAATCCCTTCGGCACCGGCGATCTCCCGATCTGGATTGCATCGTACGTCGTTGCGGATTATGGAACAGGAATCGTGAACTGCTCCGCCCATGACGAGCGTGATTTCGCGTTTGCAAAGAAGTATGGCATCCCCTTGAAGCTCGCGATGGTTCCGCCCGATGCAGAGCTCCGAGCCAAAGTAGAGAACTTTGAAGTGGCATATTGCAAAGCGCCCGATGGTATTCTCATTGATCCGCCTGAACTTGCCGGCAAAACCTGGCATCACGCACGCAATGAAATTATCGACTACATCGAGGAGGAAGGATTTGGTACGCGCACTGTGCACTTCCGGCTTCGCGACTGGCTCGTCTCGCGCCAGCGCTACTGGGGCGCACCGATTCCGATTGTGTACGATCCGGAAGGTAATCCCCATCCGGTTCCTGAGGAGCATCTTCCGTGGCTTCTTCCGACCGATGTCGAGTTCAAGCCGACCGGAAAATCGCCTCTGTATTATTCCAAAGAATTCCGCGAGCGCACCGAGAAGATTTTCGGCAAAGGCTGGACGCCGGAGTTCGATACGATGGATACATTTGTGTGCAGTAGCTTTTATTATTTGATGTATCTGCAATCAGAAGGACATGGAATGAAAATGGAAAGCAAGAAGATGAAAGCGGAAAGTTTGGTGGATCCGCACATGGAAAAGACCTGGATGCCCGCGGATTGCTATGTTGGGGGAGCAGAACATGCGTGTATGCATCTCATCTATGCACGCTTTGTCATGATGGCACTTAAGGATTTTGGCTTTGTATCAATCGAAGAGCCGTTCAAAAAAGTTGTTCATCAGGGGACGATTACGCATAAGGGAGCGAAGATGAGTAAAAGTCGCGGGAACGTGGTTTCTCCGGATGCGTTTGTGGACAGACACGGCAGCGATGTCTTCCGGATGTATCTGATGTTCACCGGTCCCTATACCGACGGAGGGGATTGGAATGATGCAGGGATCAAGGGGATTGATCGGTTTGTGTTTAGGCTTTTTCGGTTATTTGAAGAGAAGTTGGAGAAAGGGAATAAAGGAGATAAAGGAAATAAAGGATTAAAGGGATTGCCTGCTGCGACGATGTCGAAGTTGCATGCCACCATCAAAAAAGTCGGAGATGATATTGCGCAGTTGCATTTTAATACGGCACTGAGCGCGCTCATGTCTCTTCTCAATGAACTGGAAAAAGAAGAGACGATTCCTGTCGATGTTGGACAAACCATTGCAAAATTACTCGCACCACTTGCACCGCATTTGGCGGAGGAACTTTGGGAGATGACAGGCGGTACGGGTTTTATTATTGATCAGCACTGGCCGGCATTCGATCCGAAACTCCTCAAAAGCGATACAATGACGATTGTGGTGCAGGTGAATGGAAAACTGCGGGCAAGTATGGAGGTGGATGCGAAAGCCTCAAAAGAGGAGATTATTGCTGCTGCAAAGGAGGAGGAGAATGTAAAGAAGTACATAGCAGGAGGGATAAAGAAGGAGATTTATGTGCAGGGGAAATTAGTGAGTTTTGTTGCAGAATCCTAGACAATGTATATTAAAAGGTTTTTAATGCTCAAAATTTTTATCTGTGAATCTGTATCCAGATGATGAAATCACTGAGTATTCTCGCATACGATGGCACAAAGCAGATTGATGAACATTGTTCCTCCAATGGGGAGCTCTTTGCACCGGTCATTCATTTACAGGGGCAATTCACTATCGAGCAATTGTATGCACTTTTTCTCCGTGAGTTGAAGTCACGCATAGGAGATGATCTAGAGAAAAAGAGATATCGTGCCGTTTTTATTCAGCCGGAAGAGGTTTTCGATCCGAAGGAAGAAGATTGCGATCCAGAGACTGATGAATCCGATCAGATGTTCTGGGACAACGCAGGTTTTTCCATTGTCTATGGATCGAAGGATGCCTACATGCTTTCGCGTCGATCTGCTGATAACAGCGACTACCATGCGCAATGCCTGCATACGCATTATGGTTTTACGGCTGCACTTTCCACAGAGAGTGGAAATAGACCTACAGAATTTGTTCTCGATGAATGTGAATTCAGGGAACTCATTCTGTCGGCTTCCACCAGTATTCGTTCGATTCTCGGTACCGGTGCGGAGAGAATTCTTACGTCTCATGGCGATGATCCCCATACTCATGCAGTGCAATTAACACAATCTCTCTACAACGCATTTGATGCATTCCCAACCCAGCGCAGAGCGATCCTCGATCTGGAAGATGATGTGCGATCCAGGATGCATAAAGTCGAGCGTCTGCCGGTTCGCGGTAATATTTCCGTTTTTAAAGGCACAGTCATCCATGGAGCCGGACACAGCAAGGATATACAAGGGCAGCCGGGACAGCTCTATGTTGAACATTTTCGGCGATAATGTTTCCTATTTTTCTCGTTTGCGTCTTGCCGTAGGGATAGCATGCTCCCCTTATGTCTCGCAGACCTGCCTTCACCACCTTTGCCTCCGTCGATGATCCCGATGGCGCACTGTTTCAGGTGGTTGATAACCAGAAGATTTTCGACCTGCAACGTCCAAGCGATCCTGCTGATCCACATACTTTGAAGCACAGATTTGCAAGTGTCGAGGCGATCGAAAGAATAACGGGGGTGCATTCGCGGCGTATTTTACGTCCCGACAAAGAGCCGATCGACCTTGCGCGTGCGGCAATTCATGCATGGAGAACGAAAATGGGAAATGAGAATCCAAAAATCGGCGCGCTCGGTGTCTGCCATTCGATGTTCGAGCTCGCGGATGCAGAAGAGCTGGCACAGCGTATCGGCCGTGAAATCGATATTGGTAGAGATCGGATCATTGCACTGAATACGGGTTGCTGCGGTTTTGTGGATCTTGCGATGCGAGGGAAAAAGGCATTGGAGGATTTGCCCTCAGATGAGCAGGTGCTCCTCCTCAATATTGAAACGCAAAGCCTGCAAACGGATGCAAGTGATCACGCAACGGGAGCCCTCTTTGCGGATGCCGCAACAGCCACATCGCTTCGAAACGGACATGGGCATACGTTGCTGCATGCTGAATTGAAAGAGGTAGAAATTCCTTCAAAGGCACGTGATGGAAAACCGATGTTCCCGGTCGAGCGCAGGAGTGCCACGGGATATGATGGTGCAGTACGTCCGGAGTCACAGACGATTCTTATGAATGGGGAGGCGGTGTATCGCCATGGGATAGAGCTTATGGAAAAAGCACTGATCGATGCGATCGCGTATGTCTCTCAGCAAGAAGCATTTGCCGATCGCACGGAACTTGTGGTTCCCCATCAGCCGAGCAGTACGATGGTGCACGCGTTGCGCGATGAATACGGGAAGCAGGGGAGAGGAGAGCTTCTCATCAATCTTCGGAATTGTGCGAATATCATTTCTTGTACCATTCCACAAATTCTTGCAAATCTTTACGGGGTCATGCAGCACAATAAACGTGATGTGCTTTCAGAGGCGATCGCGAAAGGATTGCGCAAAGAATTGCGACCGTCCTTCGGCAAAGATAGAGAGGCACTTGCTTCTGCCGTTGATCAGAGAGTGCAGAAAATGGATGTATTGGCTGAGGAGCAGAATCTTCTCCGGGCGGGACTGTTTCGTCGACCACCGTTCGAGCCTCCAGCTCCAGGTACAATCATCCTCTTTCCTGCAGCTGGCATTTGCCCGCCAAAACATGAAACGCACATGTACAGCGGATTTGGGGTGATGGAGTGGAATCCGGTTAGGGGGTAACGGAATCTATTGGCACAGATGCTTCCTTTATGGGCGTACCGAGATCTCTAATCAGGAACAATAATGCCTCTCTAAGGTATTCCCGCAATTCTTTGGGTTTTACACCACAAGCACGAGCTGTTTCGCGGAAAATTCTAAACGCGACATCCTTTTTTTCCGAAGGGCCTCCCAAAAACCGTGCAGTGAATTTTCCGTCGGCAGTAACTTTTACAACACCTACATCTTTGTCATACTTTGGATTCTTACAACGAAGAACAGTTACCATTCGAATTGCTTCTTCTCGTAAGATCGTTGCACAGTCGATCTCGGAATTCGGAGGTTCACTATCTCTATTTCTCAGATTGAAGAATTCTGAATCCGTTTTCCCAGATGGGCCAGTGGTAGCATTAAATGTGGTTGTATGCTGGCTGAATGTCTCCGGTTCTTCCCCCCTTACTAGAGTAATGAGTCTCCGAGTGCGTAGATTTGTAGGAAATGCTTCTGAGAATTGAGGTGTTTTTGATTCAAAGAGTTTTGTCAGTGAAATGGGCTTCCTCTGTCCTTTTGACGGATCCAGAAAAAATTGTTCTCCAGTGACGGTTGCAATGCCAGCATGGTGAACACTTCCATTCAGTGCTCTAAGAAAATCCATTTCGATGCCGATGTTCGAAAGAAGCTTGCGAGTTCGTATCAATTGCTGAGCGCAAGTTCCCCCCAATTTCTCCTGAAACTTTCCAGCGACCGCCATAAGGGATCCTGCAGAATTATAGGGCATATGCACTGCGGTGCTGAGAGCTTCCTCTATTGTCTCTGCCATAGTTTCATACTACAAATTGGTGGGATATTGACAAGTGAGTTCATTCATTTTATGTAAATACCATTCCTCAATCCGAACATTGCTACAGTATGGCAGTGTCTTCAAATCTCTTCATCCCCCTTGACCGCTACGCCCCCTTTACCGATCTTGTTGCCTTGAAAGCTGCAAGTGCTCGCCCCCTGCGAAAATGTATCCGAGTGAATACCCTTAAGACGACGGTCGAGGAAGTTCTGCATCGCGCATCCGAACAAGGATGGAAGCTAACACCAGTTCCTTGGTGTCCTGAAGGATTTTTTATCGACAGAGAGGATCGCACCGAAGCCCTTGGTAAAGATCTCCTGCATCTCCTCGGTCATGTGTATCTGCAAGAAGCATCCTCGATGCTGCCTCCGGTTATGCTTGGAGCCAAGCCCGGCGAGGCCGTACTCGATATGTGCGCTGCACCGGGGAGCAAGACGACACAAATTGCCGCGGCGATGAGCGGTAGGGGACTCATCGTTGCCAATGAAGTTCAAGAAAAACGCATGTGGACATTAAACACTGCGTGCCAGCGCTCCGGAGTGACGAATGTCATTCTCACAAAGAAGGTCGGACAGTGGTTCGGGAAGCAGATGACGGAGCAATTTGATCGTGTGCTCTGCGATGCGCCGTGCACGGCTCAGGGAACGGTGCGCAAAGACAGCGATGCGCTGAATTTTTGCGGATCAGAAAATATCGCGAAGATGGCGCGGCTGCAGATGGAACTTCTCGAGGCGGCGATCCATGCGACCAAAGTCGGTGGCACAATCGTGTACTCCACATGCACGCTTACTCCGGAAGAAAATGAGGGAGTGGTGCTGAATACAATGAACAAATTTTGTGATCAGTTGGAGGTCATCGATCCGAGGGGGCAATTAGAAGGGGGCAAGGAACAGTTATTGTTTGAACGAGCCATAGAAGACTCGCATACCGTTCAGGAATATCTCACCAAAGAAGGCTGCTTCTTGCACGCTACCCCCTGCCCCCTTCTCCGCATTTGGCCCCAGACCTACGACACCGAAGGTTTCTTCTGCGCTGTTCTTCGCAAGACCGCTCCGACCCGGCGCATCGAACGTGTTCCATCGGTTCCACGTCGCGAGGAACGCTTTCCACGGAGCACCGAAGCAGAAATCCGCAAAAGAATATCGGATATGTATGGGACAGATTTTGTTCGCGAAGGAGAGCTGCTCGTGCATCGCGGTGATTTGGTATTACTGACTACCGAGGTCGCTGCATCACTCCCGATGCCGATTGTCGACTACGGCATGGGCTTGCCGTATGCAAAAGGACTCAAAGATGGCCGTTTCCGGATCACCGATGAATTGGCTTCAGCACGTGGCATGGATGCGTTGCAGGGAATACTTATCGTGAACGATGCGGAATTACAGGAATTATTGGAAGGGCAGAATATCGAATGCCGAGAGGATGTAGAGGGAGATATGATTTTGCATTGGAATAATTTGGCAATTGGAAGAGGTCTTGCCAAAGAAGGATTTTTGAAGAATCGGTTATCGCGGTGGATTGTGCAATTACGGGGATCGTAAATGAGTAAAATGGAAAACGCCGGAATCGCTTGCGGTAGAGACGGCATGGTATGCCGTCTCCGGTCCAAGTGAGACGGCACAACGTGCCGTCTCTACCAGGACGATGTCAATCACATTCGGAATTTTCCCCTCTATAATCCCTTCCCATGGATCCCGTCTCTGAAATCAAAGCGCGTCTCTCGATCGAGCAGCTCGTCGGGCAATATGTGCAGATGAAGCCCAAGGGCAGAAGCTTCGTTTCGCTCTGCCCGTTTCACAACGACAAGCATCCGAGCTTCCTGATTTCCCCGGACAAGGGGATCGCGTACTGCTTTGCGTGCAACTCCGGCGGAGACATTTTCTCGTTCTACCAAAAAATCGAGAACGTGGATTTTCCGCAGGCGATCCGTGAGCTTGCCGAGCGCACTGGTGTCCCCTTACCGAAGCGCAGTGACGCGCCGATTGTCGACAAAGACGAGAAAGAGCGGCTACGTGAATGCATTGATGCAGCGCAGAAATTCTTTCGCAGGAATCTACAGTCCTCCGATCTTGCGACGAAGTATATCGAGAAGAGAGGAGTTCCTACAGAGCTTATCGAAACATTCGGCATAGGATTTGCACCCGATTCTTTCAGCGACACGTATCAATTTTTATTGAAAGAGGGCTTTAGCAGGAAGGAAATCATTGCTGCAGGACTTGGAGTTCAAAAGGAACTTTCCGAAGAGCGTATCTACGATCGTTTCCGCAACCGTCTGATGTTTCCCATTAGCGATGTCCAGGGGCGGATCGTGGCATTTGGTGGCCGTACCCTCAGTGAGGATGACGCAAAGTACATCAATTCTTCGGAAGGCCCTCTCTATAAAAAAAGCAGCATTCTCTTCGGGCTGCATTTAGCGCGCGAAGCTATTCGCGAGACGAAGCGCGTGATCATGGTGGAGGGATACTTCGATGTGGTCGCCTGTCATAAAATCGGGATTAAAAATGTTGTAGCGGTAAGCGGCACGGCTCTCACAGAAGAGCATGCCCGCATTCTCAAGCGGGGTGCAGACGCCGTTGTTCTCTGCCTCGATGCGGATCGTGCTGGCCAGGAAGCAGCCGAGCGTGCATTTCTCCTCTTAAGCAAAGAAGGGATCATGGTTCTCGCCGCGGAAATCACCGCAAAAGATCCGGATGAGGCGGTCCAGGCAGATGCTGAAGATCTGAAAAAGCGTATCACCGATGATGCGCGTCCTTATCTTGAACTCGCATTATTCCGGATGCGTGGGAAAAATTTTTCGCGCCCTGAAGAGAAAAGACAAGAACTTCAGCGAGCATTAACATTGCTTGCGGCTCTTCCTACAGCAGTCGAGCGTGAGCACTACGTCGCATCTTTTGCTGCAATATTCGGAACAACGGAAACTGCGCTCAAGGAAGATCTCGGCCGCATGCTTACGGGGCAGACTCCTCCTCGTATTGTCCTCAAACATCCGATGACAGCGACCGTAACGGCTGCTCCATCGCTCTTTTCTCCAGCACAGATAGCACTTGCGCTCTTTACGCTTTATCCGAAATTACGGAAATTCCTTCCCGAGTTGATCCCTCCAGACGATTCCTTCGGTGCAGCGCTCCACACAGCACTTACGGCTGCTCTGGAATCGGAACCCGCTCTTTCTCCCGAGCATGCCGAACGGTTGGCCGTGCTTTTGCTTTTTTGTGAGCAGCATGGATTCCATGAATGGTCTGAGAGTCTTGCTGCCAATGAAATCCGCAACAATTGCCAGCAGGCCAATCGCGCAACCATCCTCATCAAACAGCGCGATGTGATGGCAAAGCTTGCGATTGCCCGCAGAGAGGGGAAAGTGACGGACGAAGCGCACTTGTCGACACAGTATCAGCAGATATTGAAGCTGAGTAAAATGGCGGGATAAATAATACTCAAATACCGCTTTTCCTTGCTTGGAATCCCCTGTAGGCTGTCCCGCGACGGGTTTGATAGCCCGTACCTGCACTATGGCCTCCCATCCCCGTAAATTCATCGCCCAGCCGACGGATGACGACTTGAAGAAATTTCCTGATTCAGTCAAACATTTGATAAAAAAAGGTCGCGAGCAGCGTTATGTGACCCATCAGGAAATTATGTCTGTAGTTCCGAACGCCGAAGAAAATGTGGAACTCCTTGATGAAATCTACACACTTCTCACGGATCTCGGGATTCAGGTCATCGATGTTCAGGATGCTCTTATCTGGGAGAAGAAAGGGAAGACCGAAGAGCCGACCCAGGATCTTACGGAAATCGTCGCAGCCGGTGTGGAAACCAATGAAGAAGAAAGTGAGGAAGAGGCCGAGGCCGAAGCCGACGAGGAGGAATCTGTTGCGGGAAAAGTGGATGACGAAGATGATGACATGCTTCAGATGGTGGCGACGGCCGGTATCGCCATCGATGAAAAGGAGGAGAGTGTGGAGGAGAAACAGAAACGTCGTAAGGAACGGGAAGTGGATCTTCTTGAAATCAGCAACGACTCCGTTCGTATGTATCTCTCGGAGATCGGCCGTGTGCCGCTCATCGACGGTCGTAAGGAAGTGGAGCTTGCCAGGCGTATCCGCAAAGGCGATGCATCGGCCAAGCAGCAACTTGCAGAAGCAAACCTTCGTCTTGTCGTGAGTATTGCAAAGAAATATATAGGACGTGGGCTATCGTTCCTTGATCTCATCCAAGAGGGCAACATCGGGCTTTTCCGAGCCGTCGAAAAGTTCGATCCGGAGCGGGGATTTAAGTTCTCGACCTACGCCACATGGTGGATTCGGCAAGCTATTACACGAGCGATTGCCGATCAGGCACGTACCATCCGTATCCCCGTGCACATGGTAGAAACGATCAATAAACTCACGCATACACAGCGCAGATTGGTTCAGGAGCTCGGTCGTGAGCCGACAGTCGAGGAACTCTCTGTGGAAATGGCGATGGACATCAAGAAAGTCCGCCATATCCAGAAAATCAGCCAGGACATCATCTCGCTTGAGTCTCCGGTCGGTTCCGAGGAAGACTCCAAGCTCGGCGATTTCATCGAAGACGAAGAAGCAGTGAACCCCTTCGAGGCCACAAACCGGCAGCTCAGGAAAGAAAATGTTCATGCGATGCTTGAATTCCTCACTCCGCGCGAACGCAAGATTATCGAAATGCGTTTCGGGTTGAAGGATGGGATAGGTCACACCCTCGAGGAAGTCGGCAAGGAATTCGGCGTCACGCGCGAGCGTATCCGTCAGATCGAGGCAAAAGTGCTCCAGAAAATGCGCGATCATCCAAGATCTCTCTCCATCCGTGAATGTCCGCAATGTAGGAAGGGAACGCTGGTGGATTTGATCAGAGAAGGGAAGCCCTATAGGAAGTGTGATCGGTGTGCGTATGAATTGGGAAAGTTTTAAAAAAACAGCCTCCCGCTCATCGGAAGGCTATTTTCATCGGTTACAAAACTATTAAGCAGTTTTCTTGCAGCACTTGCAGAGATTTAAAATCTTCGCGAGTGCAGCGACTCCGACGAGCAGATACACAATGGATTCCACTGCTGGCCAGGTTCCGAGAAGCATGTGGACGACATTCAAGTCACGCCCAAGGAAACCGCCGAGACCGATGAGTCCCCAGTTGAGAGCACCGATCATGACGAGGATAAAACCGACTTCGCAGCCTTTACAGCCGCCAGAGGAGCAACAACCCATAAGGAGAAAGGAGAAAAGGAATAGAAAATTCTCAGTCGGATTCTATCATTCACCATGGAATACAAGAGCAGATTGCCTTGAGAAGAACAAATTTTGTGTTCTTGATTCGTGTTACCATTTTGGCATGTCTTTTACCGAGCAATACCTCCACCTCAATCCCGATCAAAAACTCGCAGTCGATACGATCGAAGGACCGGTCATGGTCATCGCTGGCCCCGGTACGGGAAAAACACAAGTCCTTGCTATGCGTACGGCGAATATTCTCAGCAAAACGCATGCACGCCCGAGTAACATCCTCTGTCTCACCTTTTCCACATCCGGGGCGACAGCCATGCGCGAGCGTCTTCGCTCGCTCATTGGATCAGATGCGTACAGCGTGACGGTGAACACCGTCCATGGGTTTTGCGATGCGATCATCAAGCGCAATGCGACGGTATTTTCCGATTGGGATACAGGAAAGCATCTATCCGATGTGAGAAAGTACCAGGCGATGCAGGGGATCATTGATCAGATCAGTGATTCTTCTGCTCTCATCAACGCAAAAAATCCGTACGAGAGGATTCCGGCAATCCTCGGCAGAATCAGCGAATGCAAGAGGGAAGGGAAAACCCTCGATGATTTAGAACGCGTTGCGAAGGACTATGACGCTCTCATGGCGAAGAAGAGCAAGCCGACGACGAAGCAGCACGTGAAAAATCTCTTGCAGGCGAAAAAATTTCGGGATTTCGTTGATCTCTTCGCGCGTTACCAAGAGTATTGCTCTAAGCATGGTGCCTATGACTATGATGACATGATCTTGGTCGTTTCCAAGGCTCTCCGTGAGGAAGACTGGCTCCTGCAAGGCTACCAGGAGCTGTATCAGTACATTCTGGTCGATGAGGCGCAGGATTTAAATGGCGCGCAGTGGAAAGTCATCGAGCGCCTTACCACGTATGACGCGAGTCCAAACGAGCCGAATTTCTTCCTCGTCGGCGATGACGATCAGGCGATCTATCGGTTCCAGGGTGCAAATATCGAGCATCTGATGCAGTTTCGCGACCGGTTTCCCAAGGCTCCGGTCATCGTGCTCAAAACCAGTTACCGTTCGACGCAGACAATCCTCGATGCCGCCGGTCGTCTCATTGCTCATAACGAAGAGCGCCTGGTCGGCAGAATTCCAGATCTTCACAAAGATCTTGTGGCGCATACGAAAGACAAGGGCTCAGATCCGCTGCTTCTGCGATCTCCCTCCGATGCAGCAGAGCCATGGCTTATTGCCGATTGCATTGAGGAGCAATTGAAGAAAAGTATTCCTCTTAAAGAAATTGCCGTTCTTACACAAACGAATCATGAACTGCGCCCGATCTACGACGTGCTTCGCGCGCGTGGCATTCCAGTCATTCTCCACGGAAAAGCAGATTTACTCACCCATCCTCTGGTCATGCAGGTGTTGCTGATGCTCCGGTGTGCGCAAGGCTCAAGCGATACACTTCTCCTTCAGGCGATGGCGTGCGACACATTTGGATGCGCCGTTTCGGATCTCGGGAGAATTTCCCAGGCGGCGCGCGAGCAGAAGCGTCCGATCGGAGACATCCTCCTCGATATCGAAGCTTCCTCGCTCCCATTTGCCGATCGCGAAAAACTCATCCATGCCAGAGATACGCTCCTCGATCTTCGCTTGAAGCAGGAATCGCGCACGGTGCTTCTCACTGTGGAAACTGCCCTGAGGCTTTCGGGAATTTCCGCTTCTGCCTGTACGATTGATCCCATCGATCTTGCGGTCATCGAAGCATTCTTCCAGTACGTGAAGCAACGCTCTCTGGAAACTCCGGATTTCATGCTTCGGCAATTCATTGAAGAGCTGCAATTCTTCCGCGACGAGGCATTCAGCCAGGTTCGTCTTACCTATCAAATCCCGCATCTCGTATCCGAGGGCGTAGCACTCCTCACGGCACACCAAAGCAAAGGTCTTGAATTCCAGGCGGTGATCTTGAGCAGCTTCCGCGATGGGCACTGGGATGAACGCCGCAGCCCCTCAGGGCTTTCCATTCCGGAGGATTTGCTCTTCGGATGGGAGACTGAACAGAAACGCTTCGAGAAGCACCAGGATGAACGCAGAGTCGCTTATGTCGCTATGACGAGGGCTAAACGAGAATTGATCATGATCTGTCCAAAAGAGTTTTCTGTCGGCGAACGTATTCGCACTGTTGCTCCATCAGCGTTTTTTGCTGAAGCCGGACCGCTTCCGGAGGAAGATCGTTCTCTCCGTGATCCTGATCAGTCCTCACTCCTTCTGCTTCCGCCGAAATCTGATCATGATGCCGAACTTCGTGCGTATCTGCATGAGCGACTTGAAAATTTCGCGCTTTCAGCGACATCGCTTACACGTTTCCTGAAAGATCCGCAGGAATTTCTGCGCATTGATCTTCTGCAGCAACCCGAGGAATTTACGGAAAGTGAACTACGTGCCTTCGGTTATGGATCTGCGACGCACTGGGCGTTGCGGGAGTGGGCGTATGCCATTCAGAAGCGCGAGCCGTTTACCGAAAAAGAATTCGTCGCTTCTTTTGCATCCTACTTGCAGGAACACACCATCCTCACGGAACTCCAAAAACGCGATCTGCTTTCACAGGCGAAAGGCGCCCTTGCAAAATACTATATCCAGCGATTGCAGGGAACATTGCCTGTTCTCTATGCCGTGGAACGCGATTACCGCGGACACATCGCATTGAAGAGCAAAGGCGGCGAGAGTATTCCTCTAAAGGGAAAGATTGATCGCATCGATCAGGTTGCAGAATCGTCCGCCGATGTCATTATCATTGATTATAAAACCGGCGCTCCGAAGTCCATGAATGATATCCGCGGAGGGCTTGAGGAAGGCTTCGTATCGCGCACGATGGACGGCAGCATTTTCCGGCAGATGGCGTTCTATGCATTGCTTCTAGAAGAAGCCGAACCACTTCTTGCCCCGCAGGCATTTGCAGTCGAGTTCATCGGTGAGCGCGGTGAAGATCCGGTCACGCGCCAGTTTGGCGTTACAGAAAAAGAGAAAGATGATCTGAGGAAGCTGATCCGAGAGGTTTGGGGAAAAATAACGGCACTGGACTTCACACCGATTGCAGTGAAACCAGGAGATTTGGAAAAAGAAAAGAAGCTGATACTCGTAGTATAGGAAAATTACTCGAGAATATGGCTTTTCAAAACAGTGCTAGGATCTAGGATGTCCGGCCATGCGATCCAGAGAGGATATTCATCGGGCTCAAGTTCTTGCTGCACGGGGTGCGGATGCTGGTGATGTGCATTGTGAACATTTTTGCGAAGTGCTGGACATTCATGCTCGCTGCCATAGGCAAATCTGCATCAAAATTCGCGCCTTGGTGTCCGATCTCCTTATCAATGCCAATGCCACTATGTTCTCCTCCCTTCTTGTTGCTTTTGGCAACCAACAATGGATAGCGCCCACTGTATTCACGGGTATCATTTCGGTTTCTTTAGCTCATCAAATATATAAGGATCTTTGTGACCGCAATGTAGTGCAGTCTTGTATCAAGATGATCGGACAAGCTGTCGAGGACTACGTTACGGATATGGCTTCGGGTGACTTGGTACTTCGTCAGGAACTTGACGATCGAGGTATTGAATATGCTTCCCTCTCCTGCACGCAAAGCGGAGATGTATAGGACTACGTATTTCCAGAAAAATTGGTTTATAGGGAAATAATGAGAGATGATTCTCGGACTTTTAGGCTAGGGTAAGAGTTATTCTCTTCCCAATTCTGCATGCCCAAAAAAAGTGCGTCTCC
>VMGQ01000009.1 GCA_007376635.1 Candidatus Peregrinibacteria bacterium Greene1014_49 | reverse complement strand
GATGCCCTGGCCGGCAGAATAGGCAGTGCCAGAGTCTGTGCCACAGACGAAGTTCTTGGTGGTGGCATTCCAGGTGAGTTTTCCTGTGGTGGGATCACAGGTGGTGGTCAGTCCTGCTCCATTGAACTGAGAAACCCAGAGAGAGGCGCCAGAGGCAGAGCCTTCCCAGACGAGGGAGCCTGAAGAGCGGAGAGAGTTTGTGGCATAGAGGATGGAGCCGGAGACCGTGCCAATGACCTCGAGGGTTTCTGTGGGAGTAGAGGTGCCGATACCGACATTGGCATTGAGGATGTTGAATTCATCGGTGGTTTGATCATCGAATTCGAATCTTCCTGTAGAGGAAGAGAGACCGAAGAAGGAGTTATCGGCAATGAGGAAGTCTCCGGTGACGGTGATGTCTCCTGCGGTGGCTTCTCCGAGATCGAGGAGGGCTCCATTCGCTCCGGTGATGTCTCCTCCGAGAATGGTGAGATCGGTGCCGATGGTAGCCGTGGTCTCGGTGATGAGAGAGCCGGAGGAACGGAGTTCATCCTGGGCGTGGAGGATGCGGCCAGAGGAAGTCCCGAGGATCTCGAGGGAGGTGCCGGAATGGATGGCGGAGGATGCCCTGGCCGGCAGAATAGGCAGTGCCAGAGTCTGTGCCACAGACGAAGTTCTTGGTGGTGGCATTCCAGGTGAGTTTTCCTGTGGTGGGATCACAAGTGGTGATCAGTCCTGCTCCATTGAACTGGGAGACCCAGAGAGAGGCGCCGGAGGCGGAGCCTTCCCAGACGAGGGAGCCTGAGGAAGAGAGGGTGTCTTGGGCGTGGAGGATGCGGCCAGAGGCAGTACCGATGACTTCGAGAGTTTCTGTGGGAGTGGCAGTGCCGATACCCACGTTGGCATTGAGGATGTTGAACTCATCGGTGGTTTGATCGTCGAATTCGAAGCGTCCTGTGACAGAAGAGAGACCGAAGAAGGAGTTATCCGCGATGAGGAAGTCTCCGGTGACGGTGATATCGCCGGAGGTGGCTTCGCCGAGATCGAGAGCAGCGCCCGCGGCTCCGGTGATGTCTCCTCCGAGAATGGTGAGATCGGTGCCAATCGTTGCCGTGGTCTCGGTGATGAGAGAGCCCGAGGAGCGGAGTTCGTCTTGGGCGTGGAGGATGCGGCCGGAGGCGGTGCCGAGGATTTCGAGGGCGGTACCGGAGAAAGATGCTGTTAAGGAGAAGGCGTTCCCTCCATTGAGAGTAAGACCCTGACCAGCAGTAGGAGCATTGGAGCCACCTTGATCAGAACCACAGGAGAAGCGCTGATTGGTGGCATCCCAGAGCACTTTGCTGTTCGTGGCGTTGTCACAATCGGTGAGCCCGGCGCCACCAAACTGGGAGACCCAGAGAACGGCACCGGAGGCAGAGCCTTCCCAGACGAGGGAGCCAGAGGAACGGAGGGAGCTCGTGGCATAGAGGGTGGAACCGGAGACAGAGCCAATGACTTCGAGTCCCAAGCCCGTATCAGCGGCGATGGAGCCGATGTTGGGGCCGATGATGACGGCGCCGGACACGGAGAGACGGGAACCGGGAGCAGTGGTGCCGATACCGACTTTGCCGTCATGCTGAACCTTAAATACATCACTATAAGAAGAATTTTGAACATTGAAAGAGCCATCCGCCCCATTTGCCGCTCCACCTGAACCTAAGCCACCTGCCTGTAAAGAAACAACGAATTTTCCTCCATTTCCTCCGGTGACAGTTCCCGATGGAGGTGTCCCACCATATCCCAAGACCGCATAAATATCGGTCGCATGGCGTTCATTGCCAGTGTATGCGCCACCGTACAAACCTACCAAAGAAAGGGGAGTTACTGATCCACCACCATTGAGTTGGTTGGAATCTAAAGCACTAGCCGCAGCAATGTTACGAATTTTTGGAGTATAAGTCTCGCTACCACCCAAGCTAAAGTATGGACCTATAACACTGTTGCGAAATAAAAAAGTAGTTCCGTATCGGTTGTAGATGCCAACTTGATAGCCATCTCCCCCTGTGTCGTAGATTCTCGTTCCGTAGGTCGGATTTATGTACACAGACCCGCCGTCTCTAGTGTTTATATCACCAGCACTTGTGATGCTCGCAATAGACGTCCCAGCACTATTCTGCCACTCCTGCAGATTGGCCGACTGAGAGGTAGCTCCTTTGACCGTGAGAGGAACCATCGCTGCGCCCGTTGCCGTGAAGAAACCCGTTGCAAAGCGCAGACTCTTGCCGGAGGCAGTCCCGAGGATTTCGAGGGCAGTGCCAGAGAAGGAAGTGGAGAGGGAGAAGGCATTGGAGCCGTTGAGAGTGAGACCCTGGGCGGCGGTGTAGGTGGAGCCGGTGTTGAGATCGGTGGACCAGACGAGGTCTCCATTGGTGTTCACCTTGAGCACCTTGCCTGTTGCCGTGGGAGCGGAGATGGGGAAGCGGTAGGTGACGCCGTTGGCGATGAAGCCGGAGCCGAAGAAGACTTCATCATTGAGATAGGCGACGCCGTCGATGGCGAGCGTGCCGGAGGAACGGAGGGAGGTTTTGGAACGGATGGATCCATCGACGAGGAGGGTTCCCGATCCCAGGATCTTGTCTGCTCCATAGAGGATTCTGCCAGAGGAAGTTCCGAGAATTTCGAGAGCAGTGCCGGAGAAAGATGCTGTTAAGGAGAAAGCGTTGCTGCCGTTGAGAGTGAGACCTTGGGCGGCGGTGTAGGTGGAGCCGGTGTTGAGGTCGGTGCCGCAGACGAATTGCTTGGTCGTGGCGTTCCAGGTGAGTTTTCCGGTGGTGGGATCACAGGTGGTGACCAGTCCTGCACCGTTGAACTGGGAGACCCAGAGAACGGCACCGGAGGCAGAGCCTTCCCAGACGAGGGAGCCGGAGGAGCGAAGAGAATCTCTGGCGTACAAATCGCGCCCCGAAGCGGTGCCGATAATTTCGAGCAGCGTATCGGGGGATGCCGTGCCGATACCCACGAGCCCGGCTGACGTGATGCGCATGCGCTCGGATCCGTTGGTCCTGGACACGAGAGCATTTGCACCACTTGCAGAGAACGTGATGCCATTGCTGCCTTCGATGGCATCGGTGCTGATGGTGATCGTGGAACCAATCTTCAACTGTCCGGCGAAAAATCCGGAACCGAAGCGCAGCTCTCGCGAACCCAAATTGTAGAGCGCGTCGGTAGCCGGGAGAATATTCGAAGCAATACGACCGGTGAACGTCACCGTGTCCGCCGTTGCATCGCCGAATACGGTGTTGCCATTGAAGGTTCCCGTACCATCGACGATGAGCGTCCCCGAGGAGCGCAGGGAATCGGCGGCATACAGAGTCGATCCGGAGATCGTGCCGATGACTTCGAGTTTTGCATCGGCCGTCGTAGCTCCGATTGCAACATAGTCACTGGTCGTCGTGAGGTAGACCGTCGTTCCACCATCCGTCCATTCCGCGGAATCAATGGTTTGCGTGATGGTCGTGGTGGTGTTCGTCGTCGTCGACGTCGTTGAACCTCCACCACCTCCCCCGCTTCCTCCGCGACGTCCGCCGTCGCTACCTCGGTTGCTGCGCTCTTCTCCATGCGGGGCAAGTTCGCGGATCTGCTCCCTAAACGGCATGTCACGCCAAACGGGAAGCCCATCTTCGATCATGAGAATCTGTCCGTCGTTTCCTCCGCCGAGCGCATCGATGATGGTATTGCTGCGTGCGACGGAATGTACCGGGGCACTGCCGTGCGCCGTGTCTGGAGCAATGCGCTCGCCGGAAACGTCGTAGTTTGGAAATACCGGAGTCTGCTCTGTGTGAAACGGCGACAGCGTGTCCGGACGGCTCAATCGGGCAATGCGGCGCGCCTCCGCCGAGGTGAGAATTGTTGAAGCGCCCGCGGGAAAATCCGGCATGCCGAAATCGTTGCGTGCCGCTCGGGCGCCACGGCGCTCCGCGACTTTGGTCTCAAGCTCGCGTGCGGTGAGCGCGACAAAGTTCTGCTGCACCAATTCTCCGCCGACCGCCGTGATGTGATTGTAACCGAAGAGCAGCGGATCAAGTGCCACCGATCCGTCCGCATTCAGGCGCTCCGTGACGATGCGGTGAGCGCGTGGTCCGTGCAATTCCTGTTCGAGCCCGGTGATCCTGTGTTCAAGATCGCCACTCAGGACCATGAGAGATCCCGTAGTCGTTCCTCCGAAACCCCGGACGAGCACGAGAAGCATCAATGCAACCGATGATGCCGCCCAGGTAAAGGCAAACGGGCGACGAATTATGTCAGGCTTCAGTGCCTGAAACATTTCAGGCGCCGCCTCACGGATCGCGGTACGGCTGGTGGCGATGAGGCGCGTCATTTGGGCGCGCGAGTATCCGGTCGTCTTCTCGAGGTACTGTTTTAGCGTGCCTTTGTCATCACGAGACAGGGCGTCGTACTGAAACCGGCTGAGGACACTACGAACCCATTCAAGTTTTCCTTCACGAGTGAGCCCGGCGAGAATCGATTCCAGACTTCTCGCCACGGAAAGTTTTTTCCGGAGTTCCGCGATACTTGCCGGTAGATCGGGGAGTCGTCCCATGCAGGTGGATGTGGGTGTTTTTTTGGAAAAATGAGCCTCAGGCTCATGACGAAGTTTTCTCAAGAGTATAGCAGAAACGTGATGTTTTGACAACATCCGGATATAGGTTGATGGGGTTAGTTGTGTTGATTAGGTTTGTTGGGTTGTCAATCTTAGCGTAATGAACCCAATAAACCCCATAAACTCAACAAACCCAATCTAGCCCCTGACCTAATACATCCCTACAATCCCCCCATGTTCACTGCCGATCAGCTCCGCCCGTACCTGCCCGCTGCTCTCGAGAAAACCGATTTTAAGGCACTTGGCGAGCGCTATCAGGGCAAAGTCCGCGATGTGTATACGCAACCGGAGAGAAACCTCCGGATCCTGGTCGCCACTGACCGACAGTCCGCCTTCGATATCCAGTGGTGCTCCATCCCCCTCAAGGGTCAGGTCTTGAACCAAATCAGTGCGTGGTGGTTCGAGCGGATTGTAGACATCATGCCGACCCAGGTACTCGATGTTCCCGACCCCAATGTGACAGTGGCAAAGAGACTCCAGATGATGCCTATCGAGATCGTCGTTCGGGGGTACCTCACGGGTTCCAGCAAGACCTCCGCATGGATGAACTACAATGCCGGAGTGCGAGATTTTTGCGGGGTGCGTTTGCCCGATGGCATGGTGAAAAATCAGCCGTTTACAAGCGCGATTCTGACCCCGACGACCAAAGGCGAAGACGATGAATTGATCGATCCGCCCGGGATTTTTACACAGAAACTGGCTACGGAGACACAGTGGGAAGAGATCGCGGATAAAGCCTTGAAGCTCTTTGCACGGGGCCAAGAATTGGCCGCCAAACGCGGATTGATCCTCGTAGATACCAAATACGAAATGGGCCTCGATGAAGAAGGAACTCTCATGATCGCCGACGAAGTCCATACGCCGGATTCCTCCAGATATTGGGTCGCCGCAAGCTATGAGAAACGCTTTGCCGCAGGCTTAGAACCCGAAAGCCTCGACAAGGAATTCTTCCGTTTGTGGCTCAGGACGCAGGGGTTTGAGTACGGCGATAAGGCAACCTGGCCGAAGATCACGGACAACGTCCGCCTCGCACTTTCCGCAAAATACATCGACCTTTTCGAGCGCATTACGGGGCAGAAATTCACCCTGCCGCCGGTGGGCTCGACGGCCGCGAGGATAGAGAAGAATCTCGCAAAATATCGAGTGGGAGTAGCTGCGTAAGGGATCCCTTCAATCCCTTATTCCCCTCCGACCGCAATGTTCCACCCCACCCCCACTCCCGTTTCCGCCATAAACCCCGCCCCTACTTCCAGCGCATATTTCGCCGCCCCATTCGACGGATAACCCGGGCATGGATCGGCCTCACAAGGAGTCATAGTCGCCCCCGAAACCCACGTTCCGGAGGCATCAAAAAAGAGAATATCGAGAGGGATCAGCGTATTTTTCATCCAGAATCCGCGGGGGGCTTCGTCGGGAAAAATGAAGAGCATCCCCTCGCCCTGAGGCAAGTTCTCCCGGAACATCAATCCCTGGGCTTGAGCCTCAGGCTCATTGGCTATTTCTGCAAGAATAGTGATGTTATTGCCGGAATTGTCTTCAAGGAAAATATGCCGTCTTGGAAGCCCTGACAAGGGATGGGCAGCGATAGTTTCGGGTTGCGAGTTACGGGTTTCCGACTCTGAAACTGGTGCCATGGTCGAGGAAAATTGGCAGCCCACTATGGAAAGTGATAATGCCGAAACCAGCAACCCGTAACCCGCAACCCGTAACCTCATATTTCTCATAGGGAATGGCGTAATTTTTCGATCATTTCCGCCCGGTTTTTCGCCTGAAAAATACTGCTGCCGGCGACCAGGTTATTGGCACCGGCACGAACGCATTTCGGGGCGGTCACGGCATCCACTCCTCCGTCCACCTGGATCATCACATCGGGGTGCTTCTGCCGGAGATCCTGAATCTTGGGAAGAACACCTTCTATAAATTTCTGACCGCCTTTTCCGGGATAGACGGTCATACAGAGGACAAGATCGAGATCCATCGTCTGGATGGCATCCAGGGGAGTTTCAGGGTTGATCGCTGATGTGGGCGGCACCGGCTTCCACGAACTCGTCGATCCGGTCGGCGGGATTGCTGACCATCAGATGAACATCCAGAGGAAGCTTGGTCTTGAGGGACTTTAAAACGGGCGCACCGAAGCTGAGATTTTCCACAAAATGACCGTCCATCACATCCACCTGAAGCCAGTCGGCGGAGGCAACGGAATCGACCTCCTCCTGCAGCTTGCCGAAATCAGCAGAGAGAATTGACGGGGTGATGAGAATGTTATGAGTGACCAAATTGAAAATGGAAAATTGAAAATGGAAAATTACACACCCATCACAGTATCTACCCTAATTTTCAATTTTCAATTTTCAATTTTCCATTTACTCCAGGTCTTCCACTCTCTTCTTGTGTCTCCCCCCTTCAAAAGGGGTCGCCAAGAATGTATCGACGCACTTCTGTGCCACCTTTGGATCAACGATTCTTCCTCCCAGACACATCACATTCGCGTTGTTGTGAGCTCTGGCAAGCCGTGTTGTCTCTTCATTCCAGACGACCGCCGCGCGGATCCCCCGGACTTTATTGGCTGCCATTGCCTCTCCGTTGCCGCTGCCACCAAGAAAGATCCCAAGACACCCGTATTCCAGAACCGCCGCAGCGCCCTTGCGCATGATTTCAGGGTAATCCACGACATCTTCCGAGAATGCACCTGTGTCCACGATATCCGCCCCCTTGTCCTGAAGGTATTTCTTCAGAATCTCTTTGAGAGGATACCCGGCGTGGTCGGTAGCGAAAACAATACGGGGGGAAGTCATTGTGAGGATTGTAGTACAATCCTCCTATGTCCTCACGAAAATTCCTCCTCGCTGCCAACTGGAAAATGAATCCTCCTCCCGCAGCTGCACTAGAAAATGCCCACGGAGATCGCTCCAAAAACCCCTACCACCCGCATGCGGATATCGACGTCGTCGTCTTCCCGACATTCCTTGATCTCCAGCGCTGTATAGATGCAGGTCTGATTGTTGGAGCGCAATGCGGCCATCCAGAAGCCACCGGCGCACATACCGGGGATGTGAGTATGGCAATGCTCAAGACAGCAGGCTGCCGCTATGTCCTGTGCGGACATTCGGAGCGGAGGAAGGATCATCATGAAACTGATGCTGATGTTGCGGCGCAGGCAATTGCCGCGCTGGAGCAGAAGATCCATCCCATCATTTGCATAGGAGAGACTCTTGAGGAACGTGAAAAGGGACAGGCGCAGATCATCGTGAAGAGACAATTGAAGGGGCTTCCCCTGGAATCCGATGTGACGATTGCTTATGAGCCGGTCTGGGCAATCGGCACTGGAAAAACGGCAACTCCGGCACAGGCTCAAGAGATGCACGCCTTCATCCGGTCGCATCTGCCCGAAGACCGCAGGGAATCGACGCGCATTCTCTACGGAGGATCGATGAAAGCGGAGAATGCCGAGGCACTGCTGAAGCAGAAGGATATCGATGGAGGATTGATTGGGGGGGCGTCGCTGAAGCCGGAGGAATTTGGGAAGATCGTTGAGGTTGCGGAAAGATTATCTGCTTTTCACCTCCTCCACCCCTAACCCCTCCTCCACCCACCTTCGCCCAGCCGTCGCTAAAGCTATGGCCGGCAAGCAAGGCTTCGGTGGGCAGGCAGGAGGAGGGGAATGTATGTTGTTTTGTTTGCATGCCATAAGGGAAGATCCAGCTTGTTCACTCGTGAAACAGAGCTCCCCTTCCTCTCGTGGAGGAAGGGGTCGGGGGGATGGAGGAGGTGGAGTGGAGGAGGTGATTCTGGAAGCAAAGCACACACAGCTGACTACTTTTTCTTCACCACTCCCGGTGCCTGTTCCACAATCGTCTTCGTCAGCAACACCAAGAACATCATTCCATATGCCATCGTTCCCTGCTGCACGACAGAGTGAATCCAGATACTGAGCACACGCGATGTCAGAGCGATAGGAAGCGTCACGAGACTGATAGCCCAAGAAATAACGAGGAGGATGAGGCAAAGCACGAGCATATTGCCGATGATTTTTCCCCAGAACCCGCGTGTCTTTTCGTAGCTTTCCGAAACACTCCCTGTCACGCACTTGTTTTGGGTAACAAGAATGACGGGAGCGAGCACAAAGCGCGGCCCAAGGATCACCGCAGGGATGATACCGACCAGCGGAATCCACGCAAAGGAACGCAGAAAAGACCAGATCCACACTCCAAGAAGCGGAATGACACTGTGCAGAGAATTACTGAGAATTTCCACAGCATCCTTACCCTTGCCAACAGCAAAAAATAGATAATACGCAGTTGCAAGCAAACTGATGACTGCCCAAGCAAATGCGCCGACACTCATCACCGGAAGAACGCGAAACATCATGGCCATTCCTTCGCGCTGGAACATCGCATTACGTTCATCGTCGGACATGCTGTCGACACCACCCATCATTGTATTCATTTCCGCCATCGTTTCTTCGATGACTCCTTCTTCGCCGCTCTGGATCTTTTTTTGGAGCTCCATCATGCGACCCTGATCAACCCCCAAGCTGCGCATACCCTCCATGATGTGCCCTTCGATTCGCTGATTGGCTACCGTACTGACGATAGCAACGAGTGATCCAAAAAGAAGCACTCCGAGCGCAAGCGGCTGCAGACGTTGCTGGCAGCGCTGGAAACTTGTGGAAAGTAATGATCCAAGGGGAGTGGTCATGATTGTGGGAGAAATTAAAAATAGGCTAGTGGATTCTATTGTTAGGAACAATGCAATTTACGGAGGTAGAGACGTGCGATTCGCACGTCTCTACCTCCGTATCCACCCCTCCATCGTATTTCCCGCTACCCCCGCAAGTTCCAGAGTTGTCAGTGCAGCAGAGACCGCACCTGCCTCCATGCCGGTTGCCTCCACAATGTCTGAAGAAGATAACGGTAATCCAGAAAGAATTCTCAATACCTTAGTTTCCTCTGCGCTCTGAGGTGCATAGGCATCCGCTACGGATGCATCCGCCTTCGATTTCCTTTGTATGATCCCGATCTCACAAAGAACTTCTTCAGGAAAAGTCACGAGCTTCGCTTCACCACGAGTAATGACTCTGTGGCAACCCATGCTTCCTTCGCTAAAAATCGATCCCGGAATCGCAAAGGCCTCCCGTCCATAATCGATCGCGAGATCTGCTGTAATTAAAGCCCCGCTCTTCTCCCCTGCCTCGACAACGAGAACACCTCGACTCACGCCTGCGATAAGGCGATTTCTCGACGGGAATGTATATTTCGTCGGCACGATATCGAGGGGAAACTCCGAAAGAAGTAAGCCGCCGCCTGCAACAATCTGCTCAGCAAGCTGCGTATTGGTCAGCGGGTAAATACTTCCAAGTCCATTTCCCAGCACTGCTATGGTTTGCCCGCCGCAGGCAAGCGTCTGCTGCGCAACGGCGGAATCCACTCCAAGCGCGAGTCCACTCACCGTGACCACATGATGCGCCACGATCGTAGGAACAAATGTTTCTACAACACGTTTTCCATAACTGCTCATCGCCCGCGTCCCCACAATGCCGAGACAAGGATGCTCCAAAAGAGAAAGATCGCCATGGTAACTGAGAAACACAGGCGGATCACCGATCTCACGGAGCATTTTTGGATAGGCTTCATCCTCGGAAGAAAGTAATCCAATGCCTGAGTCTTCCATGCGTTTTGCATACATTGCAACGTGCAACCGCGCTTTCATGAGCAATGTCCGTTCGATCGTCTCCGGCTTGCATCCCATCTCCCGGAGCAATGTTCCGTCGAGTGCGTGTAATGCCTGATCCAGATCACCGAAACGATGCCGGAGCATGTCGTAGCGGCGCTTTGTGAGTATGCCGAGAGCAAACCAGGTGATAGCAGTGAGATGATCCATAAAGCCTCTGACGCTAACCCACATGCAATAAAAAAGCAGGAGGACGAACGTACACCCAAAAGGTACGAAAAGGCCGGATCTTGCGATCCGGCCTGTATTTCGTCTTGAACTGCGAATTATTTCTTTGCGTTCCTGCGTGCCGCGGCTCGGGTTGCTGCCTTGGATTTGGCAGGTGCTACCTTTGCGGCACGTGCGGCTTTTCGCTCTGCTGCCTTAGATTGAACCTTCGTCTTCGTTTTCACCTCAGGGCCACCTTTGGCATCGGGCGTTGCCTTCGCCTTTGTTTCGACCTTCTTTTCGGTTGTGGCCTTCGTTGTGGACGTCGTACCTCCCCCACCACTACCACTACGCCGACCGCCACCTCCACTACCACTCGTGCCACCTGTAGATCCATCCGATGTGGTCGTCGTCGTGGCTGTTGCGAAGAGCACCCAGTTAAGGTTATTACCGCTGTCGACGCATCGCGACTTACAGACCATGCTGTTACTACTATTGGTGACTCGGGAATCTTTGACATCCACCCCTGCCACAGTTTGTGTGGAGGGTGCTTGCAGATTCCACCGTGTTCCAGCTACAGAGGAACGGATCGAAAGAGTGGATCCTGCGCTGCCGTAGAGGGTGATGCTGTTGGAAACCGTTATCGAATCACTGGTCGAAAAAGTAAGCGTGTCACTCGTGGCGGTATCCTTAGTTAAGTTCAGGAAGACCAACGATCCGGAAATCGTCTGGCTCGTTCCATCAAACGTCGCCGTTCCGGTATTCTGGCTGAAGGAACCGTTGGTATTGAGAGTGAGATCGCCACCGATATTCATGGTGCCTCCGGCAAGCGTCGCCTGTGCGGTTCCGGCAATCGTCACGTCGTCATTCACATCAAGTGAAAGGGCGTTTGTAACAAGATCGAGATTTCCGAGAGTCACAACAAGATCGTTGGAAACTGCGAGCGTTCCACCCGCGATAACAATGTCGTCGTCCGTACCGCCGCCATTATTATTGATCGTGAGATTGTAAAGACTCTGACCGTCAAGATCCACGTCCTGATCACCCCTGTCATTGAGCGTCCATGTACCGGCGGTGACGGTGATCGTCGCGGCATCGTTTACGAGAATAGTGCCAGAGGCCGTAACATTGGAATCCGTCGTGAGAGAGGCATCCGAACTGTCCGCAAGCGTGATGCCGCGATCCGTAACGAGCGCCATATCGTTGGTAGAGAGATCTAGGTTGCCTTGCGTGATGGTGAGCGCACCGGAGAGGAAGAGGCCTCCGTTCACGTCCACAACGATGTCGTCGCTGGTGCCCGTACCAACGTTGCGGATGGTGAGGTTCTTGAAGCTTTTTGTAACGTTCGCGCCCACTGTGAAGTTCTGGTCCGCGTTGCCGTCCAGGACAATGGTTCCTGTGCTAGTGAAGGTGGAGTACGTACCTACTTTCGTGATCGAAAGAGATCCCGAGACCGCAAGCGTGTGCATGAGTCCGGTAACGATACCTCCCGTCTGGGTATAACTTCCGGAAAGGGCGATAGGCGCATTGCCTCCGATGAAGCGCCCGCTTCCCACTCTCCAACCGCTCGTGCCGATCGCAAGGCGGCCGGTGCCTTGCAGAATGGAACCCGTGGAACTGCTTGTGATAACTAGACCGAGGACCGAGACGTTGCTGCGGATCTCGGCGTTCCGACCTCCTTTGCTGTCGAAGATCGCGATATCGGCTGCGGTCGGGATTGTCGCTCCGGTTGCTCCGCCGGAGGTGGCGGACCAGTTAGAAAGGCTCTCCCATCGCGTATAGTCCGCGGCGGTGTTGTTCTTGCCCACCCAGTAGCGAGTGGCGGCAAACGCAATATCTGCGGAGCTTACGAAGAGCAACGCTGCAAGGGTAATAGTCGCGGATGCCCTAAGAGCTAAGCGCTCCAATGAGCATCGTCCGTTGTGTGTACGCATAAATTTTCTGTAGAAAAAGATAATTGAAGTGATTCTACTTGTGTTCAGACGCATGAGCAGCATTTTGTCTTTTCAGTTCTGCATTTTTGTATTCTACATCATTATAATCTTTCCATTGGTCATTTAGGATCCATGTGCATATCGATGCTATCGTCTTGCCCGTCATTGCAGTGATCTCTTCTCTTCCTCATGCTCTTCCACAGCCCCATCTTCCTCTTTTGGTTCCTTCCGCTGCTGCTCACGGGATATGCAATCTTTATCCGGCAAAGAATTCTTTTTCTGCTGCTCGGGAGCTATGTGTTTTATATGTGGTGGAATCCGTTTTTTCTCCCGCTGCTTCTTGGTTCAACGATCCTGAATTTCTGGATCGGGAAAAAAGTCGCAGCTCAGCGTGAAGTTGCTGCAGGTAAATGGTGGATGGGGTTCGGCGTCTTCCTCAACCTACTCATCCTCGGGTTCTTTAAATACCAAGGAATGATCGGTGACACATTGACGTGGGCGATAGGACAGAACATCCCTACGTTTTCCATCGGCCTGCCGCTCGCCATTTCATTCTTCACGTTCGAGGGCATCAGTTATCTGGTGGATGTGTACCGAGGCGCGGCTCCCGCACGGACATTCACGGAATTCGCATGTTTCATCTCGTTTTTTCCGCATCTCATTGCAGGCCCCATTATCCGATTTCCGGCAATCGCTCCGCAGTTTTCCGATCTGCACCATCCGTGGATCGAACGCGCAGAAGGCCTCTATCGCTTCATTCTTGGATTGAGCAAGAAGGTGCTTCTCGCAGATACCCTTGCGCTCATTGCCGATCCGATCTTCGCTCTGTCACCAACCTCGGCGGCCGAGGCATGGCTCGGTCTCACCGCGTACACATTCCAGATCTACTTCGACTTTTCCTCCTATACCGATATGGCTATAGGACTCGGGCTGATCTTTGGATTTCGCCTCCCCGAAAACTTCGACACACCATATTTTTCCAAAAGCATCACCGAATTCTGGCGACGATGGCACATGACGCTTTCTGCATGGATACGAGATTATCTCTATTTTCCTCTTGGCGGCAGCAGGAGAAGTCTTCCTCGAGTTGCAGCGAACTTAATCATCGTCATGACGCTTGCGGGGCTTTGGCACGGCGCAGCTTGGACATTCGTCCTTTGGGGGCTGTACTACGGTGTTCTCCTCGCGCTGGAAAAAATCGTGCTGCTCGATCTCCTGAAAAAACTTCCAACAATCCTTCAGCATTCCTGGACCGTACTGCTCGTGATGATGGGATGGATCCTCTTCCGTACACCGAATCTTTCCGAGGCTGCGCAATATTCCCGTGCATTGTTTTCCAGTGGAACCGGAGCAATGCCGGAGTGGTGGGCAATCGCCCCTGTATGCATTGCACTGCTCTTCGTCTTCTGTGAACCGCGCTTGTTGCGCTGTCCGCCCCGCTTCTCTCTGCGCCTCTCTCTGGGATTTGCCGTGCTGACTATGATCAGTCTCTTGATTACTTTCGGCAGCGAGAGTTCTCCTTTCATTTACTTTCAATTTTGATGCCTCCTGCAAAACAGGATCGACCACTTCTCTTCTGCAGCCTCATCGCTGCGGTCTTTATCATCCTGATCGGGATCGACCGCATCTCTCCCGCCGTGCTCCCCAAGGACTCCTATTTCTACCACCCGTGGGAATACATGATGGGCTCGTTCCGTTACAACATTCCCCGGACGAATGAAAAAATGGAACTCACGGGCTACGGCGATCTCGCCAATATGCTCGGCGTGCCAGGATATCAGGTGCTCCGGAAATTCGTCTGGACGAACGACCGCTACGGCAAGCGCAACTCTTCGGTAACGCAGCATGAAACTCCCGCTGTCGTCGTCGTGGGGGACTCGTTCATGGTGAGTGCTGCAAACAGCGATGAAGAAAGCTTCGTGACGCAGCTACAGACGCATACCGATGCATCGGTATACGGTTATGTTCCTGCGGATATGTCTGTCTTTCTCCACGATCTGCGCTTCCAGGAAGATCCGCCCGAAGTCGTCCTTTGGGGAAGAGTGGAGCGCAATACCTTGGGATCGAACGGAGAGATCGAAACGATCTTGAAAGATACTTCGTGCTTCACGGAAATTTCGGAATGGAACCGTATGGAAAAAACATCAAAGGACACCGTGAAGGCATTGATCGGTGGTTTCACCGAGTATGCACAACTCTCGATCCTCCGCCGCACCATGCAGCAATCGCTGCGGCATATGCTCTATGCGTGGACAGGGCAGCATACGAAAAATGTCCTTCTTGTACCGGGGGAAACCATGCTCTTCCATGATCGGGGCGCGGCAGTCCTTTCTTCTCCAGGAAAAGAACGTGGATTTTCTGCCGTTGCCGATGCCGTCGCCCATGTTCGGAATTGTCTGAAAGCTCGCGGCACGCGACTCATCTTCATGTCGATTCCGGACAAAGAGCATATCTACGCCTCACGCCTGGGAAGAGAAGTGCCGACTCCCGATCCCCTGCTCGTCTTGGAACAGGAACTGGATAATAGAAAGGTACAATACGTTTCATTAGTGAAACGCTTCCAGGAAGAGAGCACACCGGGAAAAGATCTCCTGTATTGGCTCGATGACACGCACTGGAACGCGCGGGGGATAGGAGTGGCTGTGGAGGAGGTGATAAAAAAGCTTGAAGAATAAGCTGTCATGCCGCTTGCATATTGCTGCCCTCGCCTATCTTCCACACTCCTCTCTCTCGGAAAGCCGGAATCGTCTGACGCTTTGCGGCATTGAAAAGCGCCGGTGCGGATTTCTTGTGTGCGCGGGCGTAGTCGGAGAGTGCCACAATCGTTTCACCTTTCAGATAGGCGATTCTTTTATGTAATGATTCCAGAAGCGCAAGCGCGATGATACGTTCCATAAGTTTCGTTGTCTTCTTATGGCGATAATCCCGGAATGCAAGATAGTAATCCTGCTTCTCTTTGTTGCGGATAATGATCATGGGAAATCCGCACCGGAGGAGTTGCCAATGGATGAGAACACGACCGATACGGCCGTTACCGTCGCAGAAGGGATGGATTGTCTCAAATGCAAGATGGAACGCTGCGATCTTGTCGAGAAAATATGAGGAAAGATCACTAGATTCTTGGATAAGAAGCTCACGCATCATCCTTTCCACCTGTCCGGGCGCCGGAGCGATATGCGTGCCCACTCGCACATACTCGCCGGAAGACCGGAAACGTCCTGCGATACTGTCGTCGATCCCTCCTATAAGCATCCGATGCAGCAGGAGTATCACCTCTTCTGTGAGCTCCATCCCAAGCGATTTGGATCGGATGTAGTCTATGACCCGTGCAAGGTTCTTTGCCTCGAATACTTCTCGTACGGAAACATCACGCGAAACTTCCATCTCCAGAAGTATTTTTTCCGTCTCTTTAAGCGTCAGTGTCGAATTCTCGATGGCGTTGGAGTTATAGACACCTTCGGGAATCTCTGCTTCATCGATCATACGCAGTAATGATTCTTTTCCGTGCCGCAAGCTATCATACTGTGCCTTGAGTAGCTCAATACGCTTTTGGAGAGGCTTCGTTATTGCCATAACGCCACTCTATATTATTCACGTTAAAATGTCAATATTACGTGAATACTAACGTACTATTATTAAAATTCACGGGAAAATTATTATTTATATCACTTTTCCACATCCTGTACATATCGCAGCGGCACCAAACTCAGCAGAACAAGAACAGCGAGAACGCCCACAGAAAACCGATACCGATCGTCACCATACGATGCAAACGCGGCGGCAGTTGCGCTCCACAGCAGTGGCCCGAGAATGGAAGAGGTACGCTCAAAGAGGACGTACACGCTGAAGAAGGTTGCTTGTTTTTCCTTCGGAATAAGAACGGCATAGAACGCTCGCGAGAGGGAAAAGAGAACGCTGAAGGCAAATCCGTTGAGCATCACAATCAGCACGAGAACCGGCCAACTGCGGGTGACCGCGAAGAGCAACACCAATATGCCCCATGCGACGATGAACGTTTGCAGTGCCCGCTTTCTTCCACCACACCACCGCACAAACAACGGACTCATCCATCCACCGATGACGCCGAGAAGCACCGCCCCCATCACCGCCACATTCATCTGTATGGGGGAAAGATGAGCAACGACATCCAGGTAGACCGTCGCAAACAGGGACAATGTGAGAAGCGCGTCTGCAAAAAGATAATACGCAATGAGAAATGGGAGGACACCCTTGTGCTTGCGAATCTCGGCGAAATCTCTGAGCGTTGCGCGGAACGTTTTCCCGAGGACGATATCTCCTTGTGGAGTCGGCGTGATAGATTTCTCCTTCAGGTATTTCCACGTGGGGATGAAGAACAGGAAGAATAAAACCCCTGCTACCACAAACGCGCCAGGGACACCCGGAAGCCCGGGCAAACCGATTTTTCCCATGCCAAAAGGCATAAGCAGTGCGAGTCCCGCGAGATTCCCTAGTTGCCCGATGCTCATGCCCATCCCCGAGATTTTTTCCATGGATGCACCACTGGCGCTCAGATCCCTGAGATACGCGTCATAGAAAGCAAAACTTCCTTGGTAGAAAAACTGGAAGCAGAAGTAGAGGAGAATGACGCCCAATGCCGCCGTAGTCGTGAGTGTTGTCACCCGCGCCATCAGGAACCCCAAGCCGAGGAGTGAAGCGATGCAGAGCAGCGTCATCCCTGAGAGAAACGGCATGCGTCGACCTTTTAGATCAGAGAGATGGCCAAGAAAGGGAAGAGTGAAGAGCAGAAGAAGTGTCGAGAGAGCTACTGCTCCACTCATCCATGTATCCGATCCACCCATGGTTTTTACAAACCACGGCCCGAAGTAAAACATCACGCCGACAAATGCGATGGAGTTGGCGAAATCGTAGAGGGACCAGAGCCAGATGGCTTTTTTGGAAACTGAAGATGCCACGAAGATACGGTAGCACTTCAGCTGCGCACGATGCAGATCAGAATGAACAGAAATATGCTCTTGACTGTGCTCTTGTGAAAGAGTACAATTGGAGTACATTTGACTCCTATCCTATGACCTCCGGACGCATCCAACAGCGCATTGACCCTTCTCTCCGCAAAGAAGCGGAGCAGATTTTACAGATCCAGGGCATCAAGCCTTCCCAGGCAATCATTCTTTTCTATACAGAAGTGAAGCGTGCAGGTGGACTGCCTTTCACGCCTTCCCCCGTACAGCCATCGGAAATTCCCAATGCGAGACTGCAAAAAGACATTAGAGATGCTGCCAGAGGGAAAGGCGTGAAAACATATAAAAATGAAAAGGATTTCTTTGATTCTCTGCACGCTCTCTAGGCATGAGAATTCCAAAGACAACAAAGCAATTCCGCCGTCACTACGCCAAACTGAAACGCTCTGGCAAAGACATTGCCAAGCTCAACGAAGTTATGCGACTGCTGGTTCGCAGCCATGCTCTTCCTGCAAAATACAGAGACCACGCACTGCAAGGGGAATGGCAGCATCTGCGGGATTGCCATATAGAAGGAGACTGGCTACTCCTCTACATGATTGGAGAGGACACAGAGGGAAATGAAGTTGTCATATTTTATGAAACGGGAACGCATGAGAATTTGTTTGGGTGAGAGCAGAGAGAAAATGCTTGAGCGTGTGGATTGTTCGCTTGTACACTTTTTCTCGGTAAGCCGCTGTAGCTCAGTGGTAGAGCATAGGTATCGTAAACCTAGGGTCACCGGTTCAATCCCGGTCAGCGGCTCCAGAATCCCCTATCAACCCTTTAATCACACTAAACGCCCTGTCCACATCTTTATCGCGAAAAATGATCGTGAGCTCGGAAGACACCGAAATAATCTCAATGAAGTTAATCCCCGCCCAAGCGAGTGCTTTGAGTATCGGGTAGTACACGCCCGGCGTCTCCACAGTATCTGCGGGCAGACGGATGGTGATAAGTGACAGCCTTGGAATCTTGGAAAGCACCTGTTCTTTTTTCGCGAGACGATCGACGTCTTTTTCCAGCACATGGTGGACGACAAGCGTGGATTCATGAATCCCCTGCGCGAAGTTCATACAGAGATCTTGCTCCTCTGTGAGGTCAATAAGTGCGCGCTGAAGCGCATTGAGTGTGGGTGTGTTGCGGAATGTGTATTCCACGAACGATGACTCGACCGTAATATCGCGGAGTTTCACGAGATCGTAGAGCGCGACGTGGCGCCCGCGGCAGCGCGGCTGTAAACGCTTCAAGGCCATCACCAGAGATGCCACCGTGACAGTCTTCAAATGCTTCTCCTGAATCTGCGACCGGATGGCACGCGCATAGGCAGAGAGATTCAGGAGCCCTTTCCCGAGTGCCTCTTCGACGAATGGCGTAGATCCAACGATTTCCTCAACAGATTGGGCAATAGTAATCATGGGGACATGATGTTAAAAATTTAACAATTAGTCAAATATTTTCATGTTATGTTAAAAAATTTTGTTCTGCAGACGTTCGACCATAGGATCGGTGCGCAGTCTGCATTGGTCAGACATTCCTGTCCGTTCTTTCACAAGGAGATTCTCATGTGTTGCAGTTCGTATTCGTGTGCCCCAGAGAGGAAGCCTCCACCTCCTCCGGAGCCACATCCGTTCCGTTACTCGCTGTTTCCAGTCGAAACTCCAATGCCGGAACTCTTTCCGGTCACTGGAGATAATGACATCACGGATGATGACACGACGGAACTGATTGTCTCAACGCTCGCTCGGGCTTTCCCGAATGAGGTGGAGAAACAGATCATTTTCACTTTCTTTGGAGCAGCAATCGAAAAGGCAACGGCAATGGACAAGGCAGGCGATCTTGTTTGGTCCGCGATTACGTGGGATCGCATCGATCGTCAGCTCTCGTTCTGGTGGCGCAAGTGGCAGATAAAACGTCAGTGGCGATGCCTCCAATGGATCCTCACACTTGGAGTATTTGGAGCCCCCATGCGGGCTTCGCGCCAAGGATGGGTAGCCTGGTTCCAGTGGGCACTTCCCGGCCGCGACCAAGCGGTGGATCACGCCAAAGCGGCGCTCTGGCGACTCACGGAAAGAAAATTGATCCGTTCGTGCCTGCATCGCTCTGCCGGACGCATCCTCAATGTCTATGAGCCACTACCGGCGCTGGTGGAAGCACTCAACGCCGCAGCTCTGTGATCACTGTCTCCAAGTGATAGAAAGGAGGGTATCTGACCCCCATTGTCCCCTGTGCAACGCATGCCATTGCGCACAGGGGATTTTTTATCGTAGTTGACATTGCTACTTATATGATATAATATATAAATTGTGGACAATTTCCATCTCGCTCACCGCGTCGGTGCACAACCAGAGAAAGGGGAACGTTTCTATCTCGTGTTACAGGGCCTAACGAGGCAACAGGCAGAGACTCTGATGGCACTCATAGTGGATGTTTCTGCAACAAAAGGGGAAACCGTGGTGAAAGGTATTAGTGAGAAAACCTGGGCAAGAATTATGAATAGTATGGAAGAATTTGATGGCATTCCTGCCATGCGCCTTCCTCCCCTAACATCAGAGCTTGAGGCAGAAGATGCACTGCGAAGTGTTCAAGAGAAATTTAAGATAATAAAGTACAAAAGCATGCTTGATCTAATTACGCGTCACGGATCCAACTGATGACAATATTCCCCGTTTTGCCGCCATCACCCCTACCCAAACTCCCCTCTTTCTGCTATCATGGGGAGATTTCCCAAACACAAACAATGTCCATTGACGCCTGCATCGCCCATGCAATACACAGTGATCTTGATATCCTAGAAGCCCTCCCAGAAGTGCACGATATCCCTGTGGAAGATCTTGAGCCGTATATCGAGCACTATGTCGTTGGCATTCAGAGCACGCTTAGGGAAGTGATCGTGGATCGTGGAGATACGTTCATCCGTGCCAAAGATGCCGCTGGCCTGTGTGCCACCTGCCTCGAAGCCGGTGTGTCACTTCCTCCTCAAATGCTTCTCAAGATCTGCCAGACCATCATGCAGCTCGTGACGATTGATGCACGGTTTGTACTCGATACGGAAGCGGGAGCGAGTTTGTATTATGTGAAGATGGCAGTGAGTTAACGGCGTTCCAGCGGACAGACCGTACAACGCACTGATCCCCACGTATGGATCAGTTGATCGTATGGCACTTCCAGAACTTCATAACCCCAATGGCGCAATTGCTGGTTCGTCTTCGGTGCGGATGTACTGGAAAGAACAGTATCGGGATTGAGCCAGAAGAGATTGGAAGCAAGACCCATGGCTGCCTCCTGCGGATCAAGCTCTTCGAGTTCATCATGATACGCTGAGAGAATGTCCACCGACAATTCCGGTAATTTGTGTTGAGCGAGCAGAGCAGAGCCATTAGGAAGAGGCGCGTACGCGCAATCCAAATGCAATGCGGTGTGCGGGATGCATTCGGTAATTCGTTCATGTGCCCCTTCACGTACATGAAGCAACCGTCGAAACGCCTCGATACCTGCCTGCGTTGTGATTTCTCCATTACCAACAAGGACAAGTTCCGAAGAAAGAACGAGGACATCCCCTCCTTCAATTTTGGCTCCATGTTGAGAGTCTTCAAGATCTGCAGTAGTAATACCTTGCTGGGTGACAAACTGCCGGACTCCGGAGACTTCCGCATCACGGTATCGCTCTCCCATGCTTCCAATGAATGGAGTCTTCCCTACGATGAAGAGCGGATCACGGGTGAACACCTGACAGTAGGCGCCCTCCTGGGTCGGAGACTCATGGAGTTCTACGCCGTACCTGCGGAGAAGCGCATGGAACGCCGCAACTTCTTCCCGAAGTTTTTCCGCAACGACCCGTCCGCTTTCCGGATGCGCGGCGACAATCTCCGCTCCCCATCGCGTCGGATCAAGATCCTCGGCATTTTCGCCGCTGTGAACGAGGGCGGACTTTAGTTCGCCCCATTCGCTGTTGATGTGGATCGGAAAAGCTGGCTTACGCATATAGATAAATTAATACAAATTAATATATTTGTCAATATTCGTCAACAGTGAAAATAGGGCTAATGTAAGAGCAAAATGGTCTTATCTAAGAATAAAAGTGAGTCGGTCGCGTCCGGGAAAGTGCCGTCATGCATCCCGTGAGCAGTGCGTAGGAAATGCACTGTTTGAGTGACGAGCCGGAGCGAGGAGCGAGTTTGCATTTCCAGCACTGCGAGCGGTGATGCATAGGCACTTTCCCGTTAGCGACTACGTGTTTCTTCTTGTCCCTCCGTAGTTCGCCTCAGCGAACGAAGGGGGATCTCCACTTTCTTTGCAAGCAAAGAAATGGCAAACCAATGAGAAACAACCGATGCAATTCTCGGGGAGAGACGCGCAGGAAGAATCCTGCGCTGGGTTGCCGTTTAACGCTTAGAGAACTGCGGTGCCTTTCTCGCACGCTTCAAACCCGGCTTCTTGCGCTCTTTGATACGTGCGTCGCGACGCAGGAATCCGGCACGTTTCAGGACCAAGCGATGGTCAGGGTTGATGAGCAAAAGTGTACGACTGATCCCGTGACGGATGGCATCGGACTGGGAGGATTTTCCCCCTCCTTTTGTTGTGACATCCACATCATAGAGCTTCACTTGATCGGTAATTTTGAGGGGGGCGATGGCGTTTTCGATGAGGGATCCAAAGAGATAGTCCTTGAGCTTGAGTCCGTTGACCGTGACAACACCGGTACCATCCTGAAAGAGCTTCACATGCGCAATGGAGGTCTTTCTCTTGCCGATGGCACTGAAGTACTGGCGATTTGCGGTAGCAGTCATGATTATTTGGTAATGGAAACGGGAACGGGCTTCTGTGCTCCAAAGGTGTGTTCAGCTTCAGCAAAGACATGCAAACGCTTCATCATTTCATCACGGAGACGATTTTTAGGAAGCATACCTTTGATCGCCTTCTCCATAGGTCTTGTTGGCTTCTCTTTCAGCAATGTCTCCATGCTGACTTTTTTCATACTGCCCGGAAAAGGCGAGTGACTGTAGTAGATCTTGTTGCGAGCTTTCTTATCGGCAATCGCAATTTTCCCTGCATTTACAATCACCACATGATCGGCAAAAAGCTGGTGAGGAGAGAATTCAGGCTTATGTTTGCCGCGCAGCAGATGTGCCGCCTGCACAGCAATACGTCCAAGCATCTGACCTTCGGCATCAATAAGAAGCCAAGCTGGAGCCGCTGGTTTGGGTGTAGAGGTTTTCATGATGCAACTTTGGAAGAATCCTTCTTTGATTTCTTAGGGCTTTTTTCAGTGGATGCAGATCCTGCATCCCTATCCATCAACACCAAATCCACCATCTTCGCTCCATCTCCTTTGCGCGCTCCTACAGCAGTCATACGCGTCATCCCGGAGGAACGGGTTGCGTAGCGGTCTTTAAGAACCTCAATGATCTTGCGGCAGGCGTTGGTATCCGTGACCACTGCATTGATGCGCCTGATGGCGAGAGCTGTCGGCTTGGTTTTGGCAACGGTAATCAAGCGATCAACCCACGGCACGATGACCTTCGCGCGCATCTGGGTCGTGCGGATGGACTCGTAGAGGAGAAGAGACGTGACGAGATTGCGCTCCATCATGCGCGCATGCTGAGGCTTGTACTTGAGCCGGAGGGTGGACTTGCGATGTCGCATGGGGACGAAATCCTAGAGGGAAAAGTTGAGAGGTGGAAGGGTGAAAGGCGAGGTTATTCATCCATGGGCTCATCAGCGAGTTTCAGATTGCGCTCGCCGAGAGTGGCTTTTACTTCATCAAGAGCCTTGGCACCAAATCCACGGAAATTACTGAGAGAAGATTCTGTGCACTTCGTGAGCTGCTCAATGGAACCCACGCCGGCATTGATAAGGGCATTGAGTGTGCGCGGCGAGAAGTTGAGGATCTCGATCGGGGTGTAGCTCTCTTTGACGGAGGTATCGGCCTCTTCGGCAGCGTGGCTGCCTGTGCGGCTGAAATCCGCGAGGAATTCCTTTTCAACGACTTTATCCGGGCTACCGAAGTACTCGAAGTAGCTCTTGAGAAGTTGCGAAGCAAACTGCATGGCTTCCTCCGCAGACAGCGATCCGCTCGTTTCCACTTCGATGATGAGCTTATCCAAGTTTGTGCGCTGCCCTACGCGTGCGGATTCCAAATCGTAACGCACTTTGAGCACCGGACTGAAGACTGCATCGATAAAGACAAGACCCGGCTCGTTCTGCTTCTTGTTCCTCTCGGAAGCGGGAACGTATCCGACGCCCTTTTCCACGGTGAGCTGGATGTCGATCTCCGCACCCTTCTCCAAGGTAAGAATTTCGAGATCGGGATTCAGGATTTCGATGTCTGAGGACGTTGTGATGTCTTTAGCAGTCAGGGTCTTTGGACCCTTGGCCTGGAGGTTAATGATCTCTGGATCTTTGTTAAACTTCCGCAGCTTCAGCTGGCGGATATTGAGTCCAACATCGACGATCGATTCACGCACACCCTTGATCGTGGTGTATTCGTGCTGAACCCCCTTGATGCGAAGCGAGGTAACAGCCGCACCCGGGAGGCTGGAGAGCAGCGCGCGACGCAAGGCATTGCCGAGCGTCATACCGAATCCCGGAGGAAGCGGTGCGATCGTGAAGATCATGTGGTTTTTACCACCTTTCGCTACCGACTCGGCGCTGAAGATGGGGAGACCGATCTCTTCCTGAATGATATGCATGGGACGGATGGGAAGAAAAGAGAGTAGGAGAATGACAAAAAGAAATATTAACGGGAGTAGAACTCGATGACCTGTCGGACATCGATCCCTTGCTCAGCGTGATCCGGCTCCGGAAGAGCAATAACTTCTGCTTTGAGAGCGCCGGAATCGACTTTGAGCCACGAAGGCGAAGCATACTTCTCGTGCGCTGCGATAATAGGTCCGAAGACTGGAGAAGACTTGAGCTTTGGACGCACCGTGACGACATCTCCAGGCTTGAGCAATGCGGAAGGAACTGTCACGCGCTTGCCGTTGACCGTGAAGAGTCCATGACCGGCAAACTGCCGTGACTGGAGGCGCGTGAGCGCAAATCCTGCGCGGTAGATGACGTTATCGAACCTGCGCTCGAGAAGCTGCTTCATCATTTCACCGGTCTGCCCTGGAGCAGCAGTCGCCTTGGCATACATATTCCGAAATTGTCTCTCAGAAAGCCCGTAGATATCGCGCATCTTCTGCTTCTCAAGAAGCTGCTGAGCATACTCAGATTGCTTACTTGGACGAAACTTCGGACTTTTGCCAGGCCCATAGGGCTTCTTCTGAAGGATTTTGTCGTACTTATCCGAGCCGTAGATGTTGCTCCCGAGCCGGCGACAGAGACGAGCTTTGGGACCGTTATATTTCATAATGCAAAATGAAGAATGGAAAAAGCAAAATTAAACGCGACGTCTGCGCCGCTTCCGGCATCCGCCATGCGGAATGGGAGTAACGTCAACAATCGCATCGAGATTGAGTCCTGCAGACTGCAGTCCACGGATAGCCTGTTCGCGTCCAGGCCCGAGTCCTTTGATCTCCACAGCAACAGATTGCACGCCAAAGGGAAGAGCTTTTACAGCTGCGGCCTCTGCAGCTACCTTCGCGGCATACGGTGTCGACTTGCGCGTGCCTTTGAAACCAGCACAACCAGCAGAGCTCCAACAAAGCACTCCTCCGGCAAGATCTGTGAAGGTAACAATCGTATTGTTTTCAGAAGCATGAATACACACACGAGCCACAGGCACGGAGCGCTTCACTTTCTTGCGACGCGCTTTGGGTTTGGCTTCGCCAGCAGCGGGTGCTTCGGCGGGAGTGTCGAGCAAGGTATCTACGATGCTTTTTTTCTTTTCGTCGGCCATGGGAATCGGGTTGGGGTTAGGGTTGGGAATAATGATGGGGCTTATGTCTTCGTGAGGGTAACGCGACCGGAGAGACCCGTCTTCTTCTTGCCACGCTTGGTGCGAGCGTTACGACGGGAAGTTTGACCGCGAACGGGAAGCTTTTTCTTATGACGGTAGCCGCGCCAGGTACCGATATCCTGGAGACGCTTTACATCCATCGAGACTTTGCGCGAGAGCTCTCCTTCCGTGAGTTCTTTTTCGATCCTGCTGCGAAGCCGCGCAGACTCCTCTTCACTGAGATCCGTAGGACGCACATCGAATCCAATATTGAGTTCCTTCAAGATACGCCCGGACAGTGGACGCCCGATGCCCTTGATCGCTGTGAGAGCGATCTCCATGCGTTTTTTGTCCGGTAGTACGACTCCTGAGATACGTAACATGGAAATTGAGAATGGAGAATTGAGAATGGAGAATTATCCCTGGCGCTGCTTATGTTTCGGATTCTTACGGCACACGATGCGACGCACGACTTTGCCCGCACCGGAGCGCCTCAGCACCAGGCGGCAGTCTTTGCAGAT
>VMGQ01000008.1 GCA_007376635.1 Candidatus Peregrinibacteria bacterium Greene1014_49 | reverse complement strand
AAAAAACCATAGTGCCAGACAAACGAATGCTGACCACACTGTAACACGGATGAGCGGTCGCAATAGGCGAATCCAGTGCTGACGGAAATAGAACTGGCAATGTTCCCCGGGATTTTTGCCGAGAAAGGCGATGTCGGCCGGTGCATGCGGGTTATCTACCAAAGTAACCAGAGGGGGATGAGTGTGGAAAGGAGGAGCAGGCCTCCGTGCAGCATGATTGCGCTACGCATCCGGTGTACGGAGAAGAAGCGAATACTGGATGCATCCATCAATGGAGGGAAATGCATATCAGAAATTTTTCTCCGGAAGAGACGCCAGAGGAATATCTCTGTTGCAAGGATCACAAGGCCGATGCTCAGGAGAATGATGAGCATAAAGGAAACAGCATTTTCCTCTTTTCTGCGCCATCACGCAACCATGTGTTCGGCGATGACCTCCTCCACTTTCTTTTCGAGGATCGTCGAAGTGGTCACTGTGAGGGGGAGATCAATTGTTTGTGCTCCTATTTTAAGCTGCACTTTTTCTCTTCCAGGAAACATTTCAAGAACGCGCTTGAGATCAAGCAACATTTTTTTCGGTGCACGCTCGGGTAATGGGATGGTATATATATTTATCGGTGAAGCTGCAGATTGAAGTGTGGAGGTATGATTTGCGATTTGCGATTTGCGATTTGCGATTGGAGTCGTGCTATCAGCTAATCCAAGAGATGTCAGTTCTTTGTCGATAGGCATTCCCTGCAGAATCCATTTTCCGATAGGTCCAAAAAAATCATCCGTTTTTTCTTCTGCACCACTTCCAAGTATCACCGTTTCGCCGGCGATGACATTTCCCTCTTCGTCGAGTGCATCCACAGCTTCTGCATTTTCCACAACAGGCCGCACGAGGCGGATTCCCTGCGCGGCCTCTTCCTCGTCAAAAAACCCAGCCTCTTTGGCTTTGGTGATCATCATCGTGAGCGAAGCACGTTTTACGGCGTCTACGCGCATTTGTAGCATCCCTCCCCGGATATCCAGGACTCCTCCAACAACAAGCACGGTATCAGGTTGCTCAAGGAACACGGCGGCGTCGGCAAACGTACGCGGGAAAAGCGTCACCTCGATTTTTCCTGTGGGATCTTCCAAAAATACGATCGCCATGGTTTCCCCTTTCTTTGTCGTTATGCGTTTTACTCCTTCAACGATGCCCGCGAGCGTGATTTTCTTCCCTGCATCATCTTTCGTAAGATTGGCAATGAGCTGCGCCTTCTTGCCAATGTATTTTTTGAGTCCGGCGAGGGGATGGCTGCTGACATACATCCCCAGCGTTTCCTTTTCCCATTGCAGCATCTGCTGAACCGAAGCCGGGGCGGTTTTCGGAAAGGTGATGCGCGCCTCGTCGATTTGAGCGGAACCAAAGAGATCTCCTTGTGATTTGCTCACGTCCCCCGCAGCTTTCGCGTAATCGACAATCATCTCGTAGTGCTTGGTCAGGGTTCCTCGTTCCCCGAGTGAACTGAGTGCGCCGGATTTTGCCAGAGATTCCAAGAGCTTTTTATTGAGTGCCTTCGTGGGGACGCGTCCTGCAAAATCTTCAAGATTTTCAAATTTACGTTCGCCGCGTGCCTCGATGATCTGGAGAACGGAACTATCACCAATGCCTTTGATGGCACTCAGTCCGAAGCGGATGGATCCCGCATCCTTCTTGGTTTGTCCTGGAATGGCTGTGAAGTGACGGAGAGATTCATTGATATCCGGCGGGAGCACAGCAATACCCATGGCGCGGCATTCCTCAATCTCAATCATCACACGATCGGTATCCGCAGCATCACTACTCAATAGCGCCGCCATAAATTCCGTCGGGTAATGTGCTTTGAGCCAGGCAGTTTCATAGGCGATTCGCGCATAACCTGCTGCATGGGATTTATTGAATCCGTAGCCGGCAAAGGGGGTCACCACATCATCAAAAATCTGTTCAGCAAGATCGTGTTTATATCCTTTGCGCACCGATCCTGTTAAAAATTTCTCACGTTGCGATGCAAGCTCTTCCTTAATTTTCTTCCCTATGGCGCGACGGAGGATATCAGCTTCTCCGAGGGAGAAACCGGCAAATGTCCGTGCGATCTCCAGGATTTGTTCCTGGTACACGCCGATGCCGTAGGTGGGCTCCAGAATTGTGCGGAGATCTTCGTGGAGATAGCGAACACTTTCTTGGCCGTGCTTACGCTTGATGTACTGGGCGATCCATTCCATGGGTCCTGGACGGTACAGAGCCACCATCGCAATAATGTCATTGAATGCGGTCGGCTTCAGTTGCTTGAGATACCGGCGCATGCCCGCAGATTCCAACTGGAATACTCCGGTGGTATCGCCGCGTTGCAGCAGTGCGTATGTGCGGGCATCATCCACACTCATGCTGGTGATATCGATGCGACGCCCTGAAAGTCGCTCGATGATCTCGAGCGTCGTCTGGATTACGGTAAGGTTCATGAGACCAAGAAAGTCCATCTTCAAGAGCCCCAGAGATTCGAGTGGCTTCGCTGCGGTCTGCGTAATAATAATATTTTCATCTTTCGGAGCGCGCTGCAGAGCGGTGTAGCACACTGCCGGCTCCGGGGTGATGATCACGCCGCACGCATGCACAGAAACGTGTCGCGCTTTGCCCTCCAGTTTTTTGGCTGCATCAAAAATACGGCGATATGCTTCATTCTCCTGATATATCGTTTTTAATTCCTGTGTTTCCAGAGCTTCATCGAGAGTTGTTCCCGGGCGGTCGGGAATCAGCTTTACCAAAGCATTCATCTCCAGGAAAGGGACTCCATATGCGCGTCCCACATCTTTCACCGCCGCACGTGCAGCGAGCGTTCCAAACGTACAAATCCACAACACGGTCTTGGCCGTACTTATCGCGGACGTACTCCAGCACTTCATCTCTGCGGGTATCGGCAAAGTCGATATCCACATCGGGCATGGAGATACGTTCGGGATTCAAAAAGCGCTCGAAGAGGAGCCCATACTCCAAAGGATCCAATCCTGTGATGCCGAGACAGTAGGAGACCAGTGATCCTGCAGCACTTCCACGGCCGGGACCAACGGTAATGCTTCGGCGTTTCGCTTCGTTTACAAAATCGGCAACGATCAGGAAGTATCCCGAAAACCCCACCTGGTCGATGATCTTGAGTTCATAATCCATGCGCTCCCTATGTTGCTGTGTTGGTTTAAGGTAACGCCTGACGAATCCCTCTTCTGTAAGTCTCCGCAACTCTTTACTCTCCGTTGTCCCTTGTGGGACGGGGAAGCGGGGAATGTGGTACGAGGAGAATTGCAGCTCAACATTGCAGCGATCGGCGATGCTGCGCGTATTTTCCAGAGCCTCCGGGACGTGTGCGAAGGATTGCTGCATCTCTGAAAACGGGCGCATAGAATAATCAGCATCGCGCATGGAAAATCTGCTGGGGTCTCCAACCTGCGCATTTTTCTGGATGCAGAGAAGCACATCGTGGGCTTCGGCGTCGCCCTGTCGGCAGTAGTGCGCGTTACAAGTGGCAACGAGCGGCACACCCAACTCTTTTCCCCAATGGATAAGTTGCTGGTTTGCCTCGATTTGCCCCGGTACACTTGGGAGATCCATCAATTCAAAGTACAGGTTATCTTTGCCGAAATAGCTGTGATATTCCTTTGTCAGCGTACGAATGCGTTCCCCATCTTCCGCGAGAGCGGCTTGCGGCAGAGCTCCACTAATCGGGCCCGAAAGTGCGATCAATCCATTGCCATATTTTTCCAGAAGTTCGCGATCCACGCGCGGCTTGTAGTACATCCCCTCGACTGCTGCTTTCGTCACAAGCTCCAGAAGATTTCGGTACCCTTCATTGTTTTCTGCGAGAAGAACGAGAGGCCATCGCTTTGCATCGACTCCACTCTCTTTATCATTCCTCGTGCGAGCCGCGATATAGACCTCAATCCCGAGGATTGGTTTAATGCTTCGCGCTTTGCATGCCTTATAAAATTCAATGAGACCATACGTAAATCCTTTATCAGCGATTCCCACAGCACTTTGTCCGAGTTCCTCCGCTCGCTGCGCAATTTCCTCCGGTGAAGGCAATGCCTCCAGGAGGGAATAGGTAGAGTGGCAGTGGAGATGGACGAAATCTTCGGGGCGCACAATGGAAGCTTATCGCTTTTAACTTTTAGCTTCCAGAAGCCTTCCTCACGAATTATGGACTAACGTCTACCTCAGCCGCTGTCTTGCACCTCTCATGCGCCGTGAGATTGCCAAAATATGCTCCACTGAAGTATGGGAAGCATGCACCCTGGAACACAATGCGCAGTATTTGCTCAAGTCGCATATTGCAGGAGCGATAGATACAGGAACGGCGGAGATAATAGGAAAAACTTTTTGTAAAAAAACGTAAACCACTCGAGTGGCCGCTGATGAGTCCTCCAAGGCGATTGATGGATGTCTGCGCGCCGCCGAGAGCTTCGGAAATCTGCAGCTGCGCATCTTGGGATTTGGCCACCGGGATCGCATCTTTCTTGCCGTGGTATACATTCCATGAACCAAAGAACCTGCGCATGAACCAGTCGTTGGCACGGAGCAGAGGGTTCTTTTTAAGCTCACGCTCCTGCGCTATATTCCGTTCACTTCCTGGGGGGAATTCACTCGGGTAACGCAGGTCTTTTGCCTGGGGTCTCCGTACGCCCCATTGTTGTAATAGCTGCGAGAAACGGACGGCGAGCCATGGTTCATTTTTGGGGATGGAGAACGGACCACGTGTTTCATATGTTCCTGTGAGAATGCTCTGAAGCAGGGAACCAGATCCAATGTCTTTAAGAAATGTTCCCGTACCGAAGTTGTCTGTGAGGGCAGTCCCCGTACCAATTCTCTGTTCCTTCTGAATTTGATTCATACAGCCAAATACATGAAGGTGATTTCGGGAACCTGTATTAAAGTCATCGTAATTACTTTTCACACCGGCCATCGCATCAATTGCTTGGACAAGTGTTATGAAGGCACTCATTTCCCCTGCAATATCCTCTCGCTTGCTTATAAGATCACCAAGCGCAGATATTTCCGCCAATGTTGGTGGATGTATAGAGGCTGCACTGGGGAGGGCATCGTTATCACACCCAAAGCCCGTTGCAGAAGGCGGCAAATAATCTGAATCAAAAGGGCAGATTTTTCCCTCCAAAGGGTCTATTGCATCCGATGGATCATCCGGTTCCGGGAGGAGACATCCCCATTCTTGGCATCCGTGCGGGGTGATGAAGGAAAGGCCTCCCGTCCCTGTGCACTCTGCATGGCTGAATTCTCTGCAGGTGTTTCCAGGAATCCCTTGGGGACAACACCATACCGGATCGACCGTATCGAACAGTTGTACCCGTGCCCAGTCAGTATCTCCATAGAGTGGATCACGAGCGCCACGCAGGAGGTGCTCTATGCGCCTGTTTAAGAAGCGGATGATGTGAGACAGGAGTACCACTCGGAAGGGTTCCTTGTTCTCCAGTGCGTCATGCATTTCCTGGCGTACCTTCTCTATTTTTGATTGCAGGATGATGACATCAAGGTGGAGGCAGGGAGTGGATTCAAAGAGATCACGTTGCATCCCGGAAATTTGCACCTTCGTGTCGGCTAAGGAGAGCATCGCCGAGGTGGCATAGAAGATCCAAAGCGGCTTGAAGAGGTCGTATAGGGGCCCTCCGGGAGTCGTCATGGTGCTCGCTTGAATGATGCCTGCGTTTGCCCGGTCGAGGACGCGCTCCACATAGTGCTCGGAAACCGGTGGGATGGAGACGATATCATCGACGGTGATAGCAGCTGCGGGAACGGGCAGCAGCATGCTGATGCAAAGGAGGCCGGCTATGGTACGTGCGTGGCTCATCATTATTTCGGAGGCGAGGGAGGACATCTGCGATCTACCCGCGAGCACAGTACTTGAGGGAAAGCGGTCGAGCCGATGTCTTCAAGAAGAGTAGCCGCTGCACCGAGAATCTCCCCGTATGCACGGCTCATGGGAGCGACTTGCATACGGTAGAATGTCGTGGCATACCGCGAGCCGATACTCGGCGTCATACGCTGGATATCCTGCGCAGGATCCAGCTGATCCTCTACGGATTTTGCCAGAGCAATGAGCATATCCAGCGGATCACTCAAGGGTCTGCCTAAAATTCTCGACACTTCGCTCTGACATAAGGTCGGTGGCATGCGCGGCGGAAGGCCGAGCATTTGGCAGAGTGCACGGTCGGTGAGTTGCACGATGTCCCATGGGCGGTACTCGGGGATAGTGGGGAAGGCGAGTGATGGAAGAACCAATTGTGATGTGACGGGTGGCTTGGCATTTGCAAGGGGCTCATCGGCGATGCAACTGTCCCACGGGAAAGATTCATCGCCTACATTCTGTGTCATTCTCCCCGGGACAATGCGTTCCTCTTCCACCGATTGTTCGATGCACTGTCCGATGAAGCAGAGGTTATTGCCGATGGTGTTTTCATATTCCGAACGACACTGCGCAGTGCAGACACTCGGAAGCGATGCGATCATCGCTTGTGCCTGGACGTCCAGATCATTGACCGCATCTTCGCAGCTTGCTGGAAGGTTAAGGCTCGATGCATTACGATCAGCAGACTGCGTAATCGCATTTGCTAGATCTATGGAGGGGAACGGTAGATCTTCGCATTCGCCAAGCCCCTCGCAACTGAGGGTACTGAGGGCTGCTGCACAGAGCTCCGGAGAGATATGGAGCTTTTCGCCATTATAGTCAAAGGGGGTGTCTGCAAGAATTCCATCACGATCCAATACAATGCATTCAGCAAGATAGGCTGGATATTCACCACTGCAACATTTTTCCAAACTTCCCGTGAATGTATCTTTCGGCTGATTGCAGGTTTGTTGCACGTGAACCATTTCATGAACGATGAGTGCTTTGAGAATGGCTGTGGAACCACTGCTGCTGATGGTGGGGGGAATACAAACACGGATCACACCATTTTCATCCTTCGGTTCCGTAAAGAGACTTCCCCCCGGACAATCTTCCGCGCAATAGAAATCCACGGCACAGTGGCCGCAGGAGCCGGGGAGAATTTCGTCCAGTGCGGGGGTATCTTCGACCGTCGGGGTTTCTGTTGGAAGACGCCACCCGCCGATTCCACAAACATTCGGGCCGGAAGGTGACATTTCGATCGGTGTGCGCATAGGGGGAGAGATGCATGTACCCAGGTAAATTCCTGATCCTGTGCGTTGGGCGTCCTCCTCCTCATTTATCACCGGAGTATACGAGATGCTGCACTCGTTCTGCTCGAGTGTGCGGCACAAAAACCCCAGCTTACCGATCGGCATATTGCAGATTCCGGCGTTTTCCAGAGGAGTCTCCGGGGGGTCGAGATACTTTCCTCCAAGAAAGACCACAGGAGGGGATGCACTTTCATCAATCAAGCGTGGAAATACCGGCTCAAGCGGAACCTCCCACTCTATGCCGGCATCACGATTGTTCACCCAGACGATGATATTCAAATCGCGATATGCACGCGTAGGAAATATCACCACTTCATCCTCGCCAACGGGGGGATCCCGGTCGTCGAGTTCCGCAATGGCATCATTCCACAAAGTATTGATGGCATCCTCCACATCGCACCATCGGGCAGACAGGAGTCCGAGTTCGCCGCCGATGCCTGAAGCATTGCTACCGCAGTCTCCCTCTGCAACTACTGGCTTGTACCCGAAGCGGTAACGTGCGATGGCTGCCGCAAGCTCTTCAATATTTTCCTTGGTGCCATTTCCCTGCTTCAAATCTTCCAATGTTTTTTTTAAGTCATTGAATCGCCCATCGATAGCACTTGAGGGTTCAGGATAAAGGGAAACAGTCATATCCACAAAACGATCGGTGGCAAACATCTGATCAGTGCCTGAAGGCCAGATATGCAGAATGCTTGCAAACGCCGTTGCGAATCCTGCAAATGTTCCCGGGTATTCGGCAAGGCTTAGTTCGTAGCTTCCCGCGGAGATGAAGAGATCTCTGCCGAGGTGCCGCACGCGCTGTTCACGTTTTACCAGATTGGCAATTTCTCCCTGCATTTCCTGGCAACGGAAGATGTCCTCGTCTTGCGCATTCCCACATCGTCCTATGAATGCTCCGGGGTTTTGCACAGCTTGGCCAATATCTGCTTCACTAAAGGTGAGATTGTAGGTGTCTTGTACAAGTTTCACCGCGAAACGTGCGATGGGTTGCTCTACATCCTCCAGTGATTCCTTCTCTTGCAGCAGCTTGATGCGTTGATAGAGCGTCGAAGGTGCGGCATCTGCAGTTGGCACGCCAAAGAGAGCGATCAACACGCCGGTGATCGCAATATTTTTCATCATTCTTCCATGTCGGGAAGGTTTTCACATCCATCATCTTCAAGGTCGATGAGGCCATCGTCGTCATTATCTCTTCCATCAGAACAAACGGTGGGGTCTCTTAAGGGGTCTTTTGCGTTCCAGATTCTCGGCAGACAGGATGCCGCATCTGCGGAGAGCCCGAGGGCATTGCGGATATCCAGAGAGGCGCGCTGCAGGCAGTTTGTATCCTGCACAAGAGAACGAGCCATTTGCACCGTGCCCATAATGCCCAGTGCTCGTTCGAGCGTGGGTCGCGCAATCTGCAGTTCTCTGCGGATATCTTTGGATTGCTGCGCCCACATTTCCCAGAGTTTTATAAAGAAGAAGGGGTTACTGGCGAGTCCTCCAGGAAGCAGATTTCTTCGTACGGTTTCCTCTCGCCAAATTTCCACAAGGAGAGTGGTGGATCTCTCGGCAAGACTACATTCGTAGACGCGTAAGTATTCTATGAGTACGGGCGTCGTGTCCGATTGGGTAAAATTTGTCGAGCTCCCTGTTCCCGACCACGGTTCCAGTTTCTTGCCAATGTCCTCAACAGGAGGCGGAGCAGGTATGGCGCCTGCCTGTTGCCCCCCAGAACACCGGCCGGTGCCTCCCGGTAGATTGCGTTGTGCGTAGTCCCCATCTACAACTTCGCCGATAAAACTTTCAAGAACGTTTCCAATATTTCCGTGATATCGCTGAGCCCACTCTGCATATGGAATAGGGAGACGCGGAAACATGTTACTGCAAAAATCTTCCGTGCTGCCTCCGGCAATGCACATCTGGTACATCGGGTCGGGCTCTGTGGAGAATACTTCCGAATCCTTCTTCGTGCAGGATCCCAATTCATGGTACGGCTGCTGCCACTCGGCAGTGTATCCTGTGCTGGTGGCAAGGATGAGGATGCATACAAGAAGCGCTGCGCTTTGCAGAGAGAATCGCCTGTGCGTGACGTGGAAAAATATCATGAACCATCAGGGCTATCATCGCATGCTGCGATGAAACAGGGGACGCGACTAAAGGCTGTGATCATCGTTGTGGCACTACGCATTGAGCCCAGTACCACGCCGCGCATTTGTCCGAGAAATGCACGAAAGATACCGGAGAATTGAAGTCCTGAGCGGTACCCGGAGTCGTATTCCACAACGAGTTTTAGAATTTGTGCTTCACGAACCCGCAGAGATTCGGTCATTGCCATGCAGTAGGCCCACATATTTCCTTGTGTGGGCAGGGTGCCCTGAACACTTGGAAGATGACATGCAGGAAGGGTTTGGGTTTCGACATCAAGGCATCCAAGAATTTTGACCGTCACATCCTGTGCATCAGAATCTTTGATATTCGTGGATATCTGCACCAGACGGCAGAGATTTTCCAGCCGGCATTCCAATGTGCGATACGCTTGTGCGAGGTGAGGAATCAATTCTGTGGGCAGCCGTCGTCGCACGGCAAAAATACCTTTGCGGGGAACAATATCCGTAGCATCTTCCATGTCGGTATCCGTCCATGTTGTTGATTTGTAGCCTTCTGCAACCGATTCCCAGATGTCTGGCTTTGCTGGGCTGCTGCTCATCGAAGAAGTAGCAACTTGTGTCTTAATCCAAATACTCTTGTCCTCATTCGCAAATCGGACTTCAGAAACCAATGCTTTCTCTGCTGCTGTTTGACCAAAAAGCACAGAACGAAATTCTCTCTGCTCTTTCCATGCGATCCAGTCTATTTCGGTGCGACATGCTCCGTACCCCACACCAGAAGACGAAGATGAGGCGGAAGATGGAGTAGGAGTGGCGGCGTACACCGTTGGAGTGGCGGCAAGCGTCAGCAGTATTCCCAGAGAACCGATGTGGAAGGAAAGTGGCAACATTATTTAAGAGGATGATGAGCCGGCATTGGGAGCAAGGTTCATACTTGGGCGCTGGTCAAAGGAAGGTGTGATGGTATTTCTGTCCGCTTGGTATGGGAAAGGGGAGGATGCAGAACCGGCACTTTGAAGAGTGTCTCTAAATAATTGCATTCGCCACTGATCGATTTGCTTGGTCTGGTCATCTACTTTCACTTTGGAGAACCATCCGATGCGCGGGAGCACCCTCTTCTTGTGCAGATCCTGGCATGCCCAGTCTGCGGGGTCGCATGCGAGGAACGTCCCCGTTGGTCCCGTATTGCGCCAGTCTCCGATTACTTGAAAATCTTCCTGGAGTAAGACTGCCGGGCGCGCGCCCATGCGCGTAAAACGTTCTACAAGATCCATTTCCACATGGACGCAAGTGTCACTTCCCCATCCCCTCCTGCAGAATTCCTCTTCCCCCGGGATCACACAACAATTACCTTTCTCCGGATCGTCATCCTTACAGCGAGCAATTGCTTCTGGAACGGGATTTTCCAAAGTTCCGCACCGGGGTTTGGTAATGGCATCCCAGAATTTTCGGTAGGCATTGTTCATCGAAAAAATAATATTGCGGATGGATCCTATCGTTTCTGAAGTGTCTCCTGGCGTTACTATGGGATACGGGACAGTCAAACCGTTTTCCGCTTTCATGGGTAAGGCAAGGGCGCCGGAGATCGAAAGTATCGGTAGTGGAGGAAGAGGGGGAAGCACGGGTATGGATGGATCTTTCTCGTACGCTCCAGGGGGCTGCAGTTTGTCATGATTCACAAGAATCTGCACCGGCTTCAAGACAGGGATGAGGATGGTATCGGTAGAAATTTCAAACGCCGTCAGATCAATGTAGAGGTCTTCAGGCTTTTGTGCCGTAAAAACAGGAAGTCCTTGTCCATTGAGATCAGGTCGCCCGGGGAGCCACGTGTCGAGGAATGAATAGACGGGTGTTGTGAATGCATCATTTTTACACCATGGCATATTCGTGATGTCGTGGAAGTCACGGTACAACTTCTGCACACTCTGCCATTCACGTAATTGGCTTAAATTCTGTTTGCGTTGCTCCTCAAATGCCTGGAAGGCTCCCAAATGAGCAGAAAGCCAACCGTGGATCACTTGTCGGATACTATTTTGCTGCACGAGGGCTTTTCCCAGGACACTCGGGAGCTCTGCACGTAATGACCGCGCAGCGTCGATCGTCACCGCATACTCCTCGAGCCGATCAATAAGGTCATCAACCTCTGATCCGGGAGTGACGCCATCATGTAAGCGGAGTTTCTGCCAGCGAATCCATCCCTCTTTGTATGCCCGAAAGTCCGTTGCGGATCCAAAGGGAACGATGAGAGGGAGAGAGCGTTCCCGTACAGGAGCGATCAGTGCACTTTCTAAAAGAGCAGCCACTTCTCCAAGGAGGTCATTGCGCACTTCCATCTGCACCTCCATCGTTTTTCGTTGGGGTTCGTAGGACCATTGCACTGCAGGAGGAGTGGGCGGATCAGGAACTTCCTTATTGAGGAGTGTCTCCTGGAGATCGAGATTAGCACTCCATGCGGAGGGGAAAATGATATGAACCACAGGAGGGTAGATCAATTTTTGCGCTTCGGTTTCCTGTTGTTGCCACCACATAGCGATTGTGCGCGCCATGCCACGCTCATTGCTCACCGAATCATCAAATGCGCGCCGCAGCGCTCCTGGAGACCGGGTGCTGACATACGGATCCGGGCCATGCGTAGAACTGGAACCTCCCCCACCTCCCCCACCTGCACTACTGGGGCTGAGCATTGGTCCTCTAGCACGCTCCAGTGTGCTATCTAATGTCATCAGGGCGAAAGTCAGATCTTGTCCGTACTTCTGTTTAAAAACCTTTCCGTTTAAGAGACTGAAGGCTCCGCCAAGGTTCTGATACCAAAGGTCTTCCTCTACATCAAAATTCTCATCGCGGATTTCTTCGGTGTCCGTAGGATCGGGATCCAGAGGCTCTCTTTCCTGGCCGAAGTCTCCATGACCGATTTGCGATACATAGAACGTACGGAACTCATTCGATCCATCGTATGCGGCGATGACACATCGTTGATCCCTGGATGAGGTTTTACGTGTCTTTGGGTCAAACTCATTGTAGAAGCCGTAGCAGGCTACGGGAATTTCAGAGCGGGAGGTGATGTCTTCGACAGAAGAACCGGGTTTGTCAAAAACTGAAGTGAACTTCGCAGCACCAACAGAGGGAGAGTCTACAACTTTGTCTACAGGATCTCTGGTATACCCGGAGTCCACATATTCCCGGAAATAGGAGGTAAAAGATCCGGGTCGCAGCTGGCTCCCCGCACTCGATGGGGAAGTACCTGCCCCGTAACCGCCGCGGCATCCAGTTTCCTGACGGACAGGCCTCGGAATCAGTTCGCCGTTATAATCAATGAATGCGGTCTCGCCGTTGGAAACTTTACATTTTCCCGGGATGGCCGGGTGCGTACAGTGTGAGTCTTTGCAAACCCAGGGGCGGCAGGAAATCCCAGCTGGAGGAGGACCAGAAGCCTCATCACTACAGTCATTCACACACTGCGGGTCTTCAAAGTCTCTCAGACCATCCCCGTCATTATCAGCTCCATCCGTACAATTACCGCGCGGTGCTGCTAACTGACAATCCCTCACCCCAGAGTCGCCCACACTGCATGGAGTGGCAAATACTTGCTCTGGCTTCGAGCCAAAGCACACAAGTGGAGTCGGACAATCACTATCGAGAGCGCACAGCGCATCCCCCCCTGGGAGAATTGCCCCCGTGGGTACGCCGTCTCCTGCGCATCGCACGCAGTTGCGACGGGGATCGAGATGAGCGGCACACGCCTCAGGCGTATCAATTTCACAACCTTCATATGCGTACTGCCGCACACGCGCTCCTGTGCAGCAGTAGTGCCACCCTGCGAATGCGTGGTAGATGAGTTTATATCCTTGTGCTTCTAGAGCATTCCCAATTTCTATGCACTCCGCATCAGGTGGGAGATCCTTTGGGCCGTAGGGATCCCAAGTGGGGCTAAGTGTTTCTGCGCTCGTAGCATCAGGATATTTGTTCTTGCAGGATGGAGCCTTCTCCCGCGGATCCGTAGTATCTTCATCCTGGTCTCCCATACGTTCGCAGCAGTCACCCGTAAGTCCACTCTTATCAAGGGTCTTCTCTTTATTTCCACTTTGTACGCAGGATACGACAAGCGGGCCTTCTGCAGCAGGGTTTGTTTTAAGCCATACCCGCACCCAAATCGGGTATTGCCAATAGTTCATTCTCTGACAGATTTGCTCGCAGCGTTTGGGTATTGCCATATTATCTTTATCCGGATTTTCATCCGGTTGCTTGCATGGCGGGCCATCATCGAAAAAGGGGGGAGAGCCGGGGCTGCATGCCGTGCTCCATCCTCTGACTTCTGCAATTCTCGGGTAGAGATATCCATCACCCAAAAGACCAATAGATTCTTCACGTTGCGCCATGCCTGATGGCAACTTCGTGAAGGGATTACCATTCGCTGCTGTACGTCCCGGTACACCATACACTGTAGCGATCTTTCCATTAGCACTCACTTCCATATTCCACCCGCCACAGACCGCCCGTTCCGCGAGATCCTGGTAGATTTCTCCTTTTAACTCGCTTGGTTCTCCTGTGACATCGTGGATCTTATCGATGTTGCTGGGATTTCCTGTGGGGATTTTATAGGGCTCGGGAAGATCTACCGTGTCTCTTGGCTGTGCATAGACGGGAAGCGTTGTCAGTAAAACGCCTGCACCGAGCAATGCCGCGAAGAATCGAAGAGGGGAGAAGAGCGATCGCACGCGGATCCCATCATATCTCTTTATGGATGGGAGGATGGTGAAGAAAATTTGACAGTGTCCGATTGGCGATTTATGATTTGCGATTTTCATGCTGTACATCGCAAATCATCAATCGTAAATCGTAAATTTTCAGATGAAAAAAGAAAATCATAAAAAATCCAATTGCTTTACAAGCTTACTATTCTCTGTCTATTGCTCCTTTTAAAAACAGGGTGTACGAATGTACACGTTGCGTCTTTGTAGCCCTTCATTAGGCTGCGCAATCCGCTGCTTCCACTGTTTCTTTTTCCCCTTCCTTCCATGTTCTCCCTGAACCGCGTTTCACTCATCGGGTACCAGACGCAACCCGTCGAACTCCGTCAGACTCCCGGTGGCACTGCCGTCACCGATCTCAATCTCGTTGTTCCAGCTTCCTTCACCTCTGGCACCGGCGAACAACTGACCGGCAAAGGCTTCTTCACGGTTACCGTGTGGGGAGGCATGGCCGAAGTCGCTTCGCAATATCTTCGTGCCGGAGGACAAATCTTTGTCAGCGGTCGTTTGCAAACCGATAGCTGGGAAGATGAAAAAAGCGGCGAGAAGAAGAGTAAAACTAAAATCGTTGCCCAGGAAATGATCCTTCTCGACTCCAAAGATGGCCAGCATTCCGCCCCTGCAGGCGCAGAGCTTGGCAAATGCTTAAACCGCGCCGAAATCATCGGCAATGTGACCAAAGATCCCGAAATGCGCACGACTACCAGCGGTCAGAATGTGCTCACAATCGGTGTTGCCAGCAACGAAAAGTGGAAAGACCGTCAGAGCGGTGAAATGAAGGAGCGCACGGAATTTCATAACGTCGTGCTGTGGGGATCACTTGCACAGGATGTGGCCAAGCAGGTGAAAAAAGGAAGCAAGGTATTTGTCTCCGGCCGCATCCAGACCAGAAGCTGGGAGACGCAGACCGGTTCCAAGCGCACGACAACCGAAGTAGTCGCTGACCAGGTCAGCCTCCTCGGGGTTGCCAATACAATCGCCCAGGAAACAGTTTCTTCGCGAGGTGCGGCTCCTGCGCGCGAGCGCGAGGAATCCACTCCGGTAACGGCCGATGTTGGCGCGGGGATTCCGGAGGTGCAGTATCAGTCGGAAGTGAAAGTGGAAGATTTGCCGTTTTAAAATTCCTCCATCTAAGGATGCGTTCCAGCTACGCCGGTCGCGACCGGCGTAGCTCGTTCGTACATGCGAATGGGCCTGTGCCCGGAGTGGTCGAACGGGGCCGCCTTCTAAGCGGACGAGCGTTAGCTCCACGTGGGTTCGAATCCCATCAGGTCCACCAACTTCGATTTTGATACTCCTTTCATGCCAGAAAGCGCAAAGGGAAGTGACAAACTGGCGGTTTCAAAACCTGTGCCTAATCGGTAGTAGAGCGGTTCACTAAAAACGAGGCGTAAAACGAGGCGCTGCTCGGAAAGCTCCCCTTTGTTCCACATTTTTGACGGGTTCTGCACGAAGTCGAAGACGACAGTGACTGCGGTTTCAAAGCTCACAGCACCCTTCTTGATCTTGCCGATGTTCTCACCAATGCGGAGCTTCTCGTTTCCGAGTTCTTCGATCTTCGCCTCATAGCCACTGATGACTGTGTTGTTGCTGGCTTGATCAATGCGCTCATAGTACGTCTCGATCTTGTCTGCAATCTCCTTCAAGCGGTCTTCCCTTTTCTGCAACACTCTATGCACATTGGCTGATTCATTCTTCCATACGTCCATCACAATCGCCTTCGTGAGATTGAGTATCTGCGGCTGTGGCTTCATATCTTTGAGCAACGTCGCAAACTCTTTCTCCATGAGGTCGCGCTTGATGCTCTTGTTGTAGAGGGCGCAGCCTTTTGTATTGCAACGGTAGTACGCAAAGCTCTTGTTCCTTCCTTTCGCCCAGCTTGCAGTGTAGGGCTTCTTGCACTCGGTACAGCAGACAAAGCCGCGCAAAGGGAAGTCCTTGTTCAAGTCCTTGCGGTGCGGAGCTTTCTCCTGCTCCTGCAATCGCCCTTGTATGCGTTCAAAGGTGGCAAAGCTGATCAATCCCTTGTGCTTCGCTTTGGTGCGTTTTACGCCCCATTTCGGGTATTCAAGGTAGCCAGCGTAGAGGGGTTGCGTCAGAAGGCGTTTCACTTGCTCCAAGTGTACGCCTTTGTGTTTGCGTCTGTGCTGGAAGTTCCGCGATTCGAGAAAACGCTGCACGTCGGTTTGCTGCTGCATCCTCTCACTTGCAAACCCTTCAAGAGCCTCCGTCACGATGGTTGCCTTCGGTTCGTCATGCACAAGGAGCTTGCCGTGTCCTGTGACCTTCTTGTACTTGAATCCAGGCGGGTAGTCGAAGACCCAGTAGCCAGCTTCGAGCCGTGACTTCATGTTCTTCACAACCTGCCGCTTGTTTTGATTGCGTTCAAGTTCTGCTGCACCAGCCAAGACCGTCTCAACGAACTTGCCCTCTGGTGAATCATCGAAGCGGTGTGTCGGGCTTTCAAGACGGGCATTGCGAGAGTAGATGGCGGTTTTGAGCATGAAGTGTCCCTGCACGTCACGCGCCCAGCGTTTGAGATCATCAATGATGACGATGGTTTCCAAATCGAGTGGCTGCTGTTCAAGAAAGAGCAACATCTCCTGCATGGCAGGGCGATCAAGAAGCCCACCTGATATACCCTCTTCTCGAAACACTTTCACGACCTCATAGCCGTGCTGCTCTGCATACGCCTTGCCTCGGCTCTCCTGTGCGTCCAAGCCGTGACCTTCCTTCACTTGTCGCTCTGACGAAACCCGACAGTAGATCACGGCTCTCTGCTTCATGGATTGTTTTGCGAAACAAACCCATTTTCATTCTGCACATCCAATACCATTGGTGCGTGTACATCCTCACCATTCCTCATGCGCTGCAATCGTTCCAGTTCGTGCATCGCCTTGTAGAGCCTGTTCTCGATGGCGATCTCATAGCGCATGTAGGTGCGCCCAAGATGCTCGACATCTTCTGGCTGCATCGTCGGCTTGTAGCCCTCACTCACAACTTCATCAAGCTCCATCAGTACGATCATGGGACGCGTGATGCGCGGTTCGAGTTTCAATCGAATGAACTCGGCTTCGGCTTTGCTGACGCGGTGCAGCCGTAGATAGGAGACGGCAATGCGCTCAACGAGAACGTACTCCATATACGTCTGCGGCTCGTAGAAGTCGAATACCTGCTGCAAATAGCCTTCGAGTTCCTTTTCCTCATACTGCGTGAGGAGTGTTGAGAGGATGCCGTGCTGACGCGCATTGAAGCGCACAGCGGCTTTACCACGCTTTGTCTTTACTCCACCCAGCTTGCTGTTCTCACGGTTCGCTGCCAGTTGCTTTGAAGATGTGCTATTCGTCATCGGTATCAGGGGAAGTGAAATAGGGAGCAAGTACGGTCTGCGTCACGGCGTAGAGAGAATCGCGTAGGCGCTCTACCTGCTCGTCAGTTAGTGCCGTTTCTTTGAGATAGGTTCTGCATTGTTCAATCGTGAGCATTGGAATGAACGGCTTTCGACTTCGGCTTTCCCGATGATCGAAGTGGTTCAGTAGATGAAAGTGCGCGGGTTTGTCCCGTCGCTTTGGTGGCTGGTTTGGTCTTCACCGTGCGCTTGATCGAAACGATTTTGCCGTCAGCAGTTTGCACCTCGATCTTCTGGTACTTCGCTTCCTTCACAAGCTCGATGAACTTCTTCTGTGATTCCACGGACTGCGTCGCTTCGATCAACTCGATCTTTCCGTCCTTCATCTTCACACTCACACTCTCGTATCTGCCGCTTCGCATGTGCAGCAACACATCCAGTTCGTTATCATGCAACTGCGTACTGGCTTTGTAGATGGGTTTGAAGTCCTTGTCCTTGAAGATGCGTGACGCAAGGCGGTTCAAGTTGATGCAGATATAATCATCAATCCCGAAAATCTGACGGTTCACTTCAACGAGGCTACCGTCTATGGCTGCTGCTTTGCCATCAGGAAACACGATAAGGCATTGCTCTCGCTTCATCAGTGTTTGTGCAACGGCAAACTCAAAGAAGAGGCACATGGAGGTTTTGGAGCCACGCGCAAAGAGCGTCTTCTGTGTCATGCGGAGTTTTTCGAGTGGGAACCCGAACCCACGTAGCGCGACAAGGACGTGTATCCATATAACATCGAGGATAGAGAGCTTCCTCCACGCGCCTTCGCTTCTGCCATCATCAGCGATCAATCCAAGGCTGCTCCAATGGTTGATGAGGCGATACGTCTGATCGGTGTCTTTGATGGTGAGCTTCTTTTCGTTGAGCATACTCGATGCAAGCTGCCCCGATTTGCCGACGTGATACTCTGCGAAAGCAAAATCGTAGTTATCGCCACCTCGCAGGATATGGACGTAGCGTTCCTGATCTTCATGAGTGATGCTGAACTTGGGTGTAGCCATTGGCACGATGATATAGGAAGTGTACCAATGCGTACACTTTTGGAGGATTGAATAAAAACGTGAAATAGGGTACAATATAACCAATACACACATCTCCAATGAAACCAAAAATACCCACATCGGGACAGCAACTCTACGATGAGTTGATGGCAAAGATCGAGCTTGAACTCACGACTGCTCAACTGCCATTGCTGGCAGAGAAATACAAAGACGAAACTCCTGAACAGGCAAAGGCAAGAGCAGAGAGATACACCAAGGCGTATGCAGAGTACGACAGTGCATACGCAACCTACATGGGTAGCGCGAAGCAGCAAGTAAACCAATACCGAAAGGATGCGTTTCAGTCTCTCGAAAAAGAAGATCGAACGAGAGATCAGGCAAAGCTCACTGCGCTTGATTCCATTCTGCTTCCTACTACACAAACCGTATGACAAACAAACTGCATTTCACAGAATTGAACTTGATCGTTGAAAGCCGCCTCTGCCATTTCAATGGTCAGCCTGAACAGGTTCAGCAGACGGAAAATGCTGATGCTCCCCAGAAGAAAGAAGCAAAGCAATCACCCGAAGTTCGTGCAGAATCTCTTCATGCGGATGTGCAGAAAAATACGGGCGAGGAAGTCAGCAAAACGACAAATGGCGTTCAGAGCCTTCACGAAGTCATGTCACAAACAGACAAGCGATTTGCTGCATTGAAAAACGACATTGCAGGTTCAGAAAATGCACAAGCACTCTCTCCCGAACAGAGAGCCAACATCGAGAAGATCACGAACAGCCTTGCCCCTGAACAGCAGCAGGTCATTCGTGAGACTATTGGACAGCTCGACCCTTCCCATCAGGAAGCACTCGTCACCTTCGTCCAAAAGCTCACTCCCGACATGTGCAAGCGATTGCAGCAAAATGCGCCTCTGTCACCTGATGACGTGCGTTTGCTCGGTAAGATACTCCCGACCCTCAATCAACAGGAAATGGACTTGTTCATGGCAATGCCCATCTTTGACGCAAGCGGAACGATGACCGATGAAGACCGCCGTATTTTCGAGGCGTTCCCCACGATGTCGAAAGAAGATCAGTTGAAGGTCATCATGGCGATGCCGATCAGGGTGGAACAAGAACAGAAACAACAGAGCGAGAGACGCGAGAGTATGGAAACATCTCATCAGTCAGTTGGCTTCATCACTGATGCAGCTATGAATCTCTTGGAGAGAGCGGGTTACATCAGCCCAGGACAGGGAACAGATAAGCTCGAAAATAAACTGAACATCAGCGGCAAGCCAGAGAAGACCAACTACACCGCCATTGGTAGCACATTGTATGTTGAGACCATTGATGCTGACGGAACAGCACAGAAGTTCGCTGTCCCGATGACTGGCATGAGTTTTGTTGAGAGAGTGAAGGCAATGCTGAACGGAGAGCAGAACAAACAAGAGCAGCCTCATGCTCAACAGAAGATCAGTGAAAAGATCAACGCTATTGCAACCTACAAAACGGCGAAGATCGGAACAATTTACAAGAAGTCACCTGAATACCTCGGCATTGCTGATGACAGCATCAAGACAGGAGGAAAGCTCCCTGAACTGCTCAAAGAAGCAGATAAGAGCAACATCATTATTCAACTGGCAGATAACAATGTCGAAGCCAACATCATTGCAAAGAAAGACGGAAAAATACTCTCCAAGTCCACGGAGAGCATCAATGACAGAGATCAGTGGGAGAACGGCATTGCCAAGATGCTGGACGAAGCCTTGGAGAAGACAAAGGCAGAGAAGAAGCAATCCTGATGATAGGTTCTATTCTCTTCCTGTGATTGTTTGGCAGGAGAGTTCTAGGCAGTAGGAAGCTCAAATCCTAGCCTCTCATAGCAAGGAGCAAGGATGCCATGCCACTCAAAGATCGCGTCTTGAAGCTGGTTCCAACTCTGACGTATCATGTCCACCAAAAACAAAACCCGCGTCGTTAGCCGCGGGTCTCTACTACTGAGGGATTCTAACTCCTCAGAGGCTTAAAGCCTCTACACTGTACCAAATCGCCAATCTCTTGTCAATAGCGGTGTGGGACAGCGAAACGAAATATGGGCAATCAAAACAGTAATGATCCGTCTGGTTTCACAAACCTCATTTCCACCTCCAGCTTCTCCAGAATTTTCTCTTTTACGGTATTCACAACATTTACCGCGTCTTCGAACGTTGCTCCCTTATCACTAATCAAGAAATTCGCGTGCTTCTCGGAGATCTGCACCCCACCCTTTTTTATTCCACGGAGTTTAGCAGCATCGATCAGTTGCCACGCAGGGGTTTCGCCGATGGCCTTGAAGCAGGAGCCGGCAGTGCGCTGATGGGGTTGGGTTTCGATTCGATGCTTTAAGAGCTGTTCAATTTTTTCCTTAATAATGGTCGGGTCATTCTGAGGAATATTTAGTGTGACTGACCAGATAATTGGCGCAATTTGTAGCGGAAGATCGCGATCTTCCGCTACAAATTGCGGTGCATCTTTCCACACACTTTCGCGATATCGGAAATGACATTCTTCTTTGTTACATTCCTTCCACATTCCATCGACGAATGCAGTTACGGATTCCACATAGTGATCTATCCAAATTCCCTTCGGTCCTTGTCCTGCATTCCCAAAGATCGCACCGCCGACGGTTCCGGGGATTCCTGTGAGAGGGGAGAGATCCAATCCGGCTTTTGCAAGTTCGTTAATGAGCATGGGGAGATTCTTTCCTGATTCCACCATTACGGAGATAGTTGGATGGTTGGATGGTTGGATGGTTAGGTGTGTTGCAACGATACGAACAACAAGTGCTTGGATTTCTTTATCCGCAAAAATTGTATTACTGCCAGACCCGAGAACGATCAGCGGGAGATTGTTTTTCTGGGCGAATGCATAGGCTTCTTCCACATCTTCTTTCGTTGCAAGTTCAGCGAAATAGCGCGCAGTGCCGCCGATGCGCATGGTGGTTTTTGGAGCCAAAGGGACGTGATCAAGGATTTGCAACATGGATCGCTATTGGATGGCTGGATGGTTGGATGGTTAGGGGCTTGTATGCATTTTCAATAATCGCTTGCGTCTAACCATCCAGCCATCCAACCATATAACTATTTCCTGTGAATTTTACAGCACTCCATCGATTATTTCTTGGATAACAATGCAGCAGCTTTTTCCATAGAATCCAGCACCCTCTGCCCGCCCCCACGCAGCTGTACCTTACTAAGGATTGATCCAACAAGACCCACACCCACGAGTCCTCCTGCGAGGATCGCAAGCTCCTGTTTGCCCATGGAGATGTTGATCGTGAGCAGCGCAAATTGCAGGATGGCAAACGCCAGGACTCCCGTGATGACGCCGATGCCGAGGGTGACCAAGACGAGGTGCACGCGGTTTTCTTGGCTATCTTGTGGAGCTCCAGCAAGGCTTGTGAGCAGTTCCGCATCCACGACAACTGGTGCTGTTCCCCAGTCTTTAAAAAGCGCTGTCACCTTTCTTTGGATCACAAGCATCACGAAGGTTTTGAATGGGACGACGGTTTTTCCTTCAACGATGGCTTTGGTGCCATCGGAGCGGAGGGAGACTTCGATGTCGTGACGATTGGGGAGGGTGGTGAGCGCCATGCGACAAAGTGTACATCTACTCTGAAGCCGCGCGCTATATGCATCTGTAAAGTATCTACTTTCTTTTGTCTACGCGACAAAAGAAAGTAGCAAAGAAAAGCGCACCCGCGCGCCAGAACCCCTCCGCCCAGCCTTGTGTCTCGATGGAAACGCCTGCAAGGATTCGGCGTTTCCTTCTCGACTTCGCTGCGGCGAAAAGCAGGGCCTTCCCCCTCACCCCCCGTGGCGCGCGGAACCCACCCAGCTCTGCCTCTTTTAGGAAGGTATCTGGTTCAACCGTTTAATTGTCTTCTCCTTCCCCAACGCCTCCGCTACCTCAAACGCCCCCGGGCTGTAGGGCTTTCCTGTCAGGGCTGCACGCAGCGGCCAGAGGACTTGGCCGAGTTTATATCCCTTTGTCTCCATCAGACCTCGTAACTTCTCTTCAAGCATTGCCCTGTCCCAATCATGAGGATCAATACTTTCCAGTATTGCGCGGACGTGCGGAAGGATTTCTTTCACCAGTTCCGGCGTCAGCTTTTGCTTTGGATTTGCGAGGAGTTCCATTGTTACTTTCGGTTCTTCGTAGAAAAATCGCAGCATCTCCGGGCCTTCCGGAAGCAGTGTCAGGCGATCTTGTATTAAGGTTGCTCGTGTAATCAGTTCGGGGTCACGGAGCGCTGCGGGAAGATCTTTTTCCAAGAAAGGCTTCAGGCGTGCGACAAATTCTTCCGGCGTCAGTTTCCGGATCCACTGGCCCTGGAGCCAGTCGAGTTTTTCATGGTCGAAGACGGCGCCGGCTTTTTGGACGCGTTCAATGGAAAACCGGTCGATTAATTCTTTCAAAGAAAATATTTCCTCCACCGTTCCCGGGTTCCACCCAAGGAGTGCGAGGAAATTCAGCAGTGCTTCGGGCAAGTATCCCTTCTCTTTGTAATCCTCCGCAGCGACGTCTCCCTGGCGCTTACTAAGTTTGCTTCTGTCGGGATTCAGCAACAGGGGCACGTGGGCATAGCGTGGTGCTTTCCAGCCAAGGTATTCAAAAAGCAGCAGGTGCTTGGGAAGCGAACTCAGCCACTCTTCGCCGCGAATCACCATATCCGTGTCCATCAGGTGATCGTCGACGACATGTGCCAAGTGATAGGTAGGGAATCCGTCACTTTTAAGAAGCACCTGATCTCCAACCGGATCACATGCTTCTCGCCAGCGGCGATGCGGCGTGTGGATTCCTCTTTGGCTATCTTCAGGCACTTGCGGTCATACATGGGCGCCTGCTTCGCCTCCTGCTGTTCCTTGCGCATCTGGTCGAGACGGTCGGGTGAACAGAAGCATGGGTACGCCTTTCCAGCTTCCAAAAGTTGCGCGGCATATTTCTGGTACAGCGGCAGGCGCTCGGATTGGATATACGGTCCGTGCGTTCCTTCCTGCGTCACAACGCCATTTTTCATCATCACGCCTTCGTCGGGATCGAGCCCTGCCCAATGCAGTGTTCGAAGAATATTTTCAATCGCGCCTTCAACAAGCCTTTCTCGATCAGTGTCTTCAATTCGCAGTAGAAACGATCCCTTCGTCTGCTTCGCGACGAGGTAACAAAAAAGCGCGGTACGCAAACCTCCAACATGAAGAAATCCGGTGGGGGAGGGGGGGAAACGGGTACGCACGGGCGTAGTGTAACGGTAAATATGGATAACGGTGTAACGGTATAACGGGGCAGGCATCGTTTAAAGTGGGTTCCCGTTATACCGATATCCCGATATACCGTTATACCTATCTCACTTCCACGCTAAACGTCACCGGCTCCACCGGCATGTCGTTGCTGCTCTTCTCCACACGTGCGATAGCATTCACCACTTTTTGGCCTGCAGTTACATGGCCGAAGATCGTATAGTTTGGAGGGAGATCGTAGTTTGCATCCATGATGAAGAACTGCGAACCATTCGTATCCGGTCCGCGGTTTGCCATGGCGATCACGCCGGCCTTGTACCCGATTGCCATGAGTGCATTTGCGTCATCTGTCTCATCCTCAAAAGTTTCTCCATAGACACTGTTGCCGCCTGTGCCATTTCCATTGGGATCTCCACCTTGGATCATGAAGCCGGGGATCACACGGTGGAAAGTGAGCTGATCGTAGTAGCCGCTTTGAGCCAGCACGATGAAGTTTGTCGCGGTCTTCGGGGCGGCATCGGCATCGATTTCCACGGTGATATCCCCCTCGCTTGTGCTGAGGACGACGATGAACTTCCCGGTGAGCATTTTTCCATCAAAACCCTTCATAGTGGGGGTGGAAGAAACAGAAGGAGTCGGAGGAGTGACGGGCTTCACCTGCTCCGCAGGGGAGCAGCCGACAAGCAAGGCCAACGCAAACAGCGGGACGATGAATTTCCACATAAGTCGGGGGAGAGTAGTCATGCTCCCTGCTTCTCAGCAAGAGTGCGAGAAATAATCTTTACGATTTGTCCAGTACTGTCTCCTATACAAAACTCACGAATTTTAGCTCGGAGAATCTCTCGCGCTGCAGGATCGTGTATGAGTTGTTTCAACACATTTATAAGCTCTTTGTCCATATCATCCTGCGTAACAAGGAGCGCCGCGCCCCGTCTTTGTACAGACACAGCGTTCCAATACTGATGATCGTGCGCCACGCCGAGGAGGGGAATCAGGATTGATGGGATAGCGTTTCCCGCAAGTTCGGCGATGGAGCTAGCACCGGCGCGGCTGATTGCAACGTCGGCGATTGCGTAGAGATGGGGGAACTCTTCATGCGCAAATGGTAGATGGAAGTAGTGACGATTTGCGATTTGCGATTGATGATTTGCGATTTTTCCGTAGCCCGTGAGATGGATGATGTCACAGAGAGAGATTAACTCTTGGAGATTAAGGTCTACCCATTCATTGATCGTTTGAGCGCCCTGGCTGCCACCCATAATAAGAAGGATGGGGCGGGTGCCGGAGAAGCCAGTGAGGCGGAGACCTTCGGCACGCGTGCCATTTGTTATTTCTTTTCGAAGAGGATTGCCGGTGAAATCGTGAGTCGTGAGTCGTGAGTTGGAAGTTGTTGGGAATCCAAGACATACATGCGTCGCTATTCTTGCAATCATTCGATTCGCTCTTCCCATTACAGCATCGGATTCATGGAGAATGATCGGGATCTTCATGCGATATGCGGCAAGGCATATAGGGACTGCGACATAGCCGCCTTTGCTGAAGATCAGAGAAGGATTGAGTGATCGAAGGAGTGCATGGGAGCGTTGATATGCGCGGAAGAATTTCCAGGGAAAATTCCAAGAGATTCGAGGGGCATTGAGAATCGTGTACGGCAACTGTTCCTTCTCAAGGAATGATGCCTCGCCTCGTGGGCTGCAGATGAAATGCACCACAACTTCAGGGTGTTGCTTCATAAGTTCCCGAGCAACGGCAACGGCAGGGATGATATGGCCGAGGGTGCCACCGCCAGCAAAAAGAATCGTGGACATTGGAGGGAAGTATAGATGGTTCGCTATTAGCGAATGAGAATATTTATGCCATTCACGAACCCACGACTCACGATCACGTCATCAACTTCTGCCACACCCCGCCCCTTCTCCTCGATCTGCGTGCCAAAGCCGCCTCTTCGGTCGAATACATCGAAATATTAAGCAGGATTCCCGTTCCCATCAGCACCGACATCAGCGAAGATCCTCCATAACTCAGGAAGGGGAGCGTGAGTCCGGTGAGGGGGAACAGTGCGAGGGTCACAGAGATATTCAGCAGTGCCTGGAAGGCGATCCAAGTCGTGATTCCCGTTGCCACCAGGAATCCAAAGCGATCCGGGGCGCAGCGTGCGATGTGGTAACCGCGCCAGACGAAGATGCCGTACATACCAAGGATGATCATCAAGCGAAGGAATCCAAGTTCTTCTGCCATTGCTGCAAAGATCATGTCGGCCTGGACTTCGGGGAGATATCCGAATTTTTGGATGGATTTGCCGTAGCCGACACCGAAAGGGCCGCCGGAGCCAACAGCAATGAGTGCTTGTTTAATTTGAAACCCAATCGATTCTGCTATGGCTGGATCATCGGGATGGAGAAACGCCAGGAAACGGTTACGGACGTAATCCTGCTGGAGGATGAGAGGAAGCCCCAGAACACTTGCGATGGATGTGCCGAGAGCCACATGGAAAATATTTCCTCCCGCAACGAAGAACATGGTGACGGTGATGGCCGAGAGAACAATAAAAGATCCAAGATCCGGTTGGATCGCCACAAGAAAGGTAGAGATCAGAAGTAGTGTTGCAAACGGGAGGAACCCCTCCTTCCAAGTGGAAATTTCCTGCTCGCGTTTTTGCAGCCATAAGGCCATATAGAAGATGAGAGTGAGTTTTAGGAATTCTGAGGGCTGTAGTGAAAAGGAGCCGATACGGAGCCAGCTGCTAGCAGTTCCATATCCTGCGGAAATGCCCGGGAGGAAGACGAGAACAAGGAGAAAGAGTGTGAGTGCGAAGAGCGGAAGAGCAAACTTCTCCCACATGTGGTAGGGAATAATCATGCAGATAGATGCCGCTCCCATACTCAGGAGTACGTGGAAGAAACTACGCCATAGATAGAAAGAGTTGCTGGGAAGTTCGCGTACGCCCTGGGCAACAAGCCGCTCCGTAATCTGGTAACTTTCGAAGACGGAAACGCTTGCGATCATCGCCAAGCCAAAGAGTGTGAGCACGACGGTGATGCCAGCGAGGAGGAGGTCTATGCGACGGAACATGAGACCGGAATTATGCAGTTGGAATTCAGAATTCGGAATTGTTTTTATTTCTTATTGCACGCTTCGTATTCCACTCAAAAATGCTCGTCGGTGTCTTCCTGCCATTGTTGGTAGCATTGCAGCTATTTCATAGGCCACACACTTCCAACCCTTCGGCAAGCGGTCAAATCCAGCAAGGAGTTTTTCCATGCGTACGGCGGATTCTCCGAGAACTTCCATCCGGCGTAGGGAAGATTCCAGAGTAATGTGATGATGATGGAGAGCGCGAGCGTCTGGCTTAAATATCAAAGGGATACCTGCATCGCGGAGTCTGGAGCCCCATTCAATGTCTTCCCAGCCATAGAGCGTGACATCTTCACGGAATGGATATTGTGTAGCGATCTCCGTGGGGAGGCTGATGTGGCTTGTGTAGGTGAAGCGATGCTGCATATGACTTGGGATCGGCTTATGTTCGTAATTTTTAAGAAGCGGATACCCGAATTGCCATCCAGATTCCTCAAGCCAACGCATGACGGGAGTGATGCCGATGGCGGGGTCCCAGGTGGTGTAGCCCAAGACGATTGACGATTGACGATTGATAATTTGCGATTGATGCGCTTTCAGATGTATCTCACAGGCATGGGATTCCAAAAAAATATCATCACCAATAAAAAGAACAGTCGGCGCATTGGCTTCTTGTACGCCTATATTGCGAGCTAACCCTTGTTGAGACTTTGGAATCTCTAAAAATCGCAAATTATCAATCGTCAATCGCCAATCATCTTTTTTCTCAAACAATTGAGTAGTCGCCTCATCATGCCCGTCGCTTACGACGATCACCTCCAAATCTTTTGCAATGGTTTGCAGGGCAAGGTGATGCAAACAGCGTGCGAGGATATCGGCACGTTCATGCGTGGGGATTACGACGCTTAGGAGGGGGTTGCCCATGGATTCATCTTACAGCGGAAAATCGTTCCTCAACGATCATTCCTACTTCATACTTCTTTTGTGAAGTGCCTTTACATCGATCTTGCGTCCAATAAAGGATTACTGGCTTTGGTAGCGGGGGAATCTGTGATTGCAGCAGAGCATATTGATCAACGATTGGGAGATCATGAGTTGATGCCGCGCGTAGAAGCACTGTTGCGAGTTTCTGGTAGCGGGTTTACAGACCTAACGCAGGTTGCCTGTGTTGTGGGCCCTGGAGGATTTATGAGCCTTCGTGTTGCTGTGGCGCTGGCAAATACGTTGGCGGATCAGTTGCAGATTCCGATTGCGGGGGTGCATTTGAGTGATGTGTATGCCGCGAGAATGGGTAATGAAGAAAATTGTTTGTGGTTACATTCGACAAAGAAGACAGAATTATTTGTGCGGGGATTCGGAGATTATGAAAAACAGTGGCCGGTGGCGATACATGTGATGTTGGAGGATTTTGTGCGTGATATTGGGGCATTGCATGCAAAATCATTGTTTTGGATGGGGGAATTAATTCCTGAACATCGTTTAGCAATGGCACCCTTTGTAGCGGAAGATCGCGATCTTCCGCTACAAAGGGTGGAAGATGTTTTTCCCCAGTTCTTGCAGCGTCAAGAATTCAAAAAACAAATCCTCGAACCTTGGTACGGTCGTGGCTGGTGATTTCTGTTGTTTATAACATCTCATTTAATCTATAATTTTTTGCTATGCATGAAGAGCCTGCCAATGATTTGTGGCGTCGATTTCCAGCCGAACTTACAGAACGTTGGTGTGCAGAAAGATTGCTGCTCGCGGACGGCACCCCCGTTGGCAGAGGGAAACAACTTCTGGAGATTTTTATTACTGCTCCATCACGAAGGTTCGATTTGGAATATGTTTCAGTGTTGCTTGGAGTTCCTGTGAAGCATGCCTTGATTCTCCTGCGACAACTACAAGTTATTGGCATCATCAATGAGGTTGGCGTTACCAGTCATGAATTTTGGGCATATAGGGAAATAATGAGAGATAAAAATATGTTCTGATCACTTTTCAAGAAGGTAATCGACCATCTTCTTTCTTCGCTGTCTTTGGATACCACGGT
>VMGQ01000007.1 GCA_007376635.1 Candidatus Peregrinibacteria bacterium Greene1014_49 | reverse complement strand
ATCCACGTGCATTCCGGACTCAGAATCGACCGGAAACAGAAACTCATTCAAGAGCTCTTACGGGGAAAGTAGCCCCCAAAATTTCCCATTAAGCCAGGATCTTCTATTTCCTCTTTTCCTCTCTTGCCTCAGTCCCCTTTTTGCTCATGTTTAATCAACCACACTTTCCTCTTCTTCCCCCATGCAAAATTCCCTGGCTGCGAACCGTGTAACGGGATAATTCGGTGACAGGGAATAATGACGCCGATGGGATTACGGGCCACGGCGCTGGCAACAGCGCGCACCGCACGTGGGGAGCCGATTTTGCGTGCCAGCTGCCCGTAGGTGAGTGTTGTTCCATGCGGCACAGAGCGCAATGCTTCCCAGACGCTCTTCTGGAATGTGGTTCCCTGCAGATCCAGTGGAACCGTGAAGTGCTCACGCGTCCCGGCAAAGTATTCCTGTAACTCTCGTTCGCATCGGCGCTCAAGGGAGGTCTGGCTGCGGGATCGTTTCCTGGACCCGGGCGTCACTGCCGTGACTCCGCGGGAGCTGGCCGTGACCTTGAGCGAGCCGATGGGAAGAGATTTTTTCATGAGAGAGATTACAGACCGACAATCGTGATCGCCGAGTTCGGTTGCGTTCCGTGTACCGCAGGACCCGAGATGGTCCCGAGTGTCAGATTGATCCTTTTGTTCCCCGTGAACGATGCGCCGTTGAGCGGAACAGTGAACGACTTGTTCGATTCCCCGGGTGCAAACGTGAGCGTGCCCGTGGTGGTGGTGTAATCGAGACCCGAGACGGCGCTGTTATCGCCAGTCGCGTAGTTGACCGAAACCGTGCTTCCGTACCCGCCGCGGCGGAAGACCGTCACCAGCGCGCTCTTATCCTTGTAGTTGACGGTGTAATTATCGGTGGAAAAGAGCACCGATCCCGTCGCGGTCGAGCCGCTCGCCTCCACATCCACCACCGTCAGCGGAACGGAATTGGGGCTATCGAGCGATGCCCCGCCCGTCACAGTGCTCAACTTGAGCGTGAGCGCTTTGTTGCCGTCGATCCCGCTCTGATGCGTCAGCTGCACAGAGAAACTCTTGCTATTTTCACCCGCGGCGAAGCTGAGTGTCCCCTGGGTCTCGGTGTAGTTGATGCCCGGTGTTGCCGAGCCTGCTGCTGTCGCATAATTGACCGTCACCGCGCTGGACGAAGACCCTTTGCGCAGAACCGTGATGGGCACCGATCCTCCGTTTTCATCCAGGGCATAGGCCCACGCGCTGAAGGTGATGGATCCACCGGGAGCGCCGCTGGAACTGGTGCCCGAAGAGCCGCCAGAGGAGGACGATGATCCGGTCGTATTGCCTCCGCCGCCATCGTTATCGAGCACGGTGACAGTGATTACCCCGGGCGTCCCGACCACCGCTCCTCCCGTCGCCTCACTCAGGATCACCGTGAACGCTTCATTGGGCTCGGCAATCAGGTTATTGATGAACTTCAGGTTGATGATCTTGGTCGTCTCTCCATCGGCGAAGCTGATAACTCCCGACGCCTGGTTGTACCGCACTGTGGACTTTGCCGTGCCATCCACTGTCGCATACCGCACGGTCGTCGCTCCCTTTGCGCCACCGTAGCGCTGCACGGAGAAGCTCACGTTGGCCGCGCTCTCCGGAAAGCTGATCTTCTCCGTCGAGAAGCGGAACCCTCCGTTGACCCCGATGTTTGCAACCGAGCTGATAGACACGCTGGAAGAAGCCTCAGTAGAGGACGCGACGCTCCTGCTGCTGCTACTGCGGCGCACCGAAACACTGACACCCGCCTCGCCATTGAGCGCGCGATCAAGCATCACGGCCACATCGGCACGCGTCACAAAGTCCCCGGGACGATATTTTCCCTCAAATCCCTTCACAATCCCCTGTCCGTACAATCGGCCAACGGCAACGTCATAATATGACCCGGGCTGCACATCACTAAACACTCCGGACCCGAGCATATCGGCGGCAACGCCGGTGGTGACAATGCCAACAACGATGCCAGCAAAAAACGGAACAGAGAGGAGTTTGCGGAAATCCATAGCTGCGCGGGGGGAAGGGAACAGTCGCGACAGTATAGAAGGGGAGGGCTAGGTGTGTTCAAGCGAAAGAGTGGGATTCGGAGCATTGCATTTGAAATGGAATGATGTTGCCTTGCACAAATCACCGTGAACGTTCCACACACCTATGGAACCGGAAAGAACCCTACGCGAAGCGCCGAGTCGACAATGTGGAAAACAAAGTGTCTCGAGACACCTGCTACACGCGTGCATGGCGGTCTTTGATGGTCATTGCTTTCTTTTCTTTCCCCCCTTTCCTATGTCTGCGAAGCGTACGTCAATTGTTCATCCTTCTTTTGAAGCCCTGGAATCGCGCACCGTCATGTCTACGACAGAGCAGATTCCGGCAGCACTGGCCGGGAATCCGCTCATTCTGGAATGGCATGAGGAGCAGGGTGCTCTGGAGTTTGCCAAAGCGCGGGTGGATGTTCTCCAAACGGATGTTGCACGGCTCGTCGCTGAACTCGGTCTGGAAGAGACGAGCAGCATTCATGCTCAATCCGCGCTCTCCTCCATAGAAGAGTCTCTGAGTGCACGTATCGCGGACCAGGGAACACTGCAGCAGACTGCCAACATTCTCCTTGAGCAGGAAACATCTCTCCGAACAGAACAGGAAACGGGCATCCGGCGCGTGACTGATCTGCAGAAAGAGACGGGCGAACTGCAGAAGCAACTCACGGAGCTCAGCACACAGAGGACAGATCTCAAGAAAGCTCTGGATCCCCTTCTGGTGCAAATGCAGCAACTGAACAAGGATTTGAAAACGATACTCCAGAGGCTCACGATTCTCCCGAAAAACAAAAGGCTTCTGCAACAAAAAGTCGCGAAGCAGGACGAGATCGCAAAGGTCCAGACGAAGATCGATATTCTCAATGCGGCAATCGCCGGCGTCGATGCCAGGACAAAAAATGCCAATGACGCCATCTCTGCGAACAACGCCGAGATTGCCCGCCTGCAAAGCCGGCTGGACGCCCTTCCAGAAGAAATCATGCAGGCGCACGCGCAGTGGCAAGGCACTCAAGACATGCTACACGCACTCGCGGGCACGATCGTGCTCTTAGAAGAAGAAGTGCGGCATTATCACGATCTCCTTAATGCGGTGTTTGTGGAAATTGCTCAAACAACCGATGTGCTTGAAACAACGCAAAGCGAATTTTTGAATGAGGAGAGCATGGCGCGACTGGAACAAGCGCGTGTTTTGGAGCTCGACCTGCTGATTGCAGAACTCCTTGCACGCATGCAGGCCGTGACTGCGCCTCAGTCGCATGTGGAAATCTCCCACATGCCCCTGCAGTTCACCATACGCGAGCAGGCATACTGCTCGTATTCTGTCGATATTCAGCATCTGCCGGACGGTTTTGTGCTGTCGGTGCTTCGACGAGAACGGCGGTATGACAACGGCCAGCAGCACATTGAGACCGGCAGGCTCAGGAGCACTAGCGAAGACGGACAGATATGGCTCTCCACAGAGCCGTACACATCGGGACGATGGCCGGACACCATCCTCACAATAGACGTGGAAGATGCGACCGGCGCGGTGCTCGCGTCCCGCACAGTCGACCTCACCACCATCACAGCAACATCTGAGGCCGTAACGATGGAAGAAGTGATCAAGGAAATCGCCACCATTGTGAATGACGCCGCAACGGACGGCGGTGAACCGGAAGTTCCCTCCGGCCCGCCGACAATCGATATGACCGTGAGCAACGGGGCCGTGCGTCTGCATGCCGAAGGGCTCCCATCCAGAGCCACCGCAATTCTGCGGGGACCAGGGCTGAACATGCGCGATGTCGTTTTGCCTGTTCTTTCCGGAGACATGACGCTCCCCAACCTCGATCCATCCCGATTCATTAATGGTCAATACACGTTGCAACTTTCGGTCCGTGGACAATTGATGGGCGATCCACAGATCATCGGTCCCGGCAGCCAGATATCATTCGATATGGAGCGGCCGATCGGCGGAATTGATCCTATGGAGAACATCACGGGATCGCCTCAAATGCAGATGATGCTCGCCGGGCAGCAGATCGGCATTCGCTACCAATTTGTGCCCGAGGGGAGCGCAATGCAGATCGTGCAGACGAATCACGGCAGTCTGGTGCCGAATCCGCAAACGTGGACACTCCCGCTCACAGGTCACCAAGGCTCACTCCAATCCATTGCGACTCTGCCGAACGAAAGCTGGTACCGGGCAGATATCGTCGGACCGAATGGAGAGTCGTTGGGCCTTTTGAAAGATTTCATCGTAATGGGCAGCGGGCAAACGGTCGCACTCACCGATCCGCTCCAGTCACGATCCTCTGTACGCACGAGTCTCCCCTTGATCAAAACCTCTCCGATGCTCTGGATCGGATCACTCGATAACCGCACCTACGACGGCGTCACGCACAACTGGACCGCCGCGATGGGCGACCGGATTCTGCGCCTCACCGGGCTCACGATACCCGCCGATCAAGCGGTTGCCGCCCTGCACACGATTCTCCAGGAACAGATGGGCATCGACCCTTCGCTCTTGCCAACCGTGCCACAGACGACGAGGGACGCAATCATGCCCCACATTGAGGAACTCGCTGCTTCTTGGGAAGACATCTACAATCAGCAGAATGCTTCGTGGGGAGAATTTATGGAGACCGAGCAAAGCGCCTGGCAGCGCCACGACGAGCTCCAACTGGCAGCAATGCCTACATCCACGTCATCTTTTGTTGTCTCCAGTGGACCAGTGTCCGATGAGGCGTTTAATAGCACGGTGCATATCATCGTTGAGGCACATAGGAGTGATGCGGATGGAGGGGCGCTGTTGCTGCTGAGCTACGCATTGTCGGTACAGAGAGATTTCACGTTCGATCAGCTGGCGGCACTGACGGGGAAAAGTGTGACGGAACTTCAGGTGGCAATGGCCGCAGCTTCTGACCCCGCGCAAACGGTCGCGCTTCCGGAAGCAGATGACACCCTCATCAATTTCCTAGCAGATCTCTCTGACGGTGAACGCGAGCAGTTGGTGGAAGACTACGCAATGACCGCGTATGGAGTGGAAAGGGATCTACTCGCCTGGGAGCCAGTCGAAGTCGCTGCGCTCACGTCAACAGACCCCGATTCTGTCCAGAAGAGATTCGATAACCTGCGATTCCTCACGCAATCAATTCCAAACTCTGCAGTGTGGAACAGCGGACTTCTCACACCTGCAGATTTGGCAAGCGGCTCACTGAAAATGCTATCCGCAACCAATCCTTATGCCGCAGTGCAAAAGATACGCGGCGGGAAGGAAGTGTTTGAAAAGATGTTGCATGATGCGAGGACGAGGAATGGGATTGATGTGAATGATGTGGAGGCGATGAGGGGGTATCATGAGGGGATGGGGATGGAATTACATAAGAATGATGACTTCACACCCGACAATATAAGTAAGCTTGCTGATAAACTCTTTTTCCATGTTCCATCTTCGGTTACTGCAAATAACGGAAAATTGGTTATTATCATTCTCGGAAATTCTCAAACCCTTGCCGAAAGTAGCGCTGGACTTGATACGGTTGGTAGAGATCATGCGCTAAGGCAAGGCTACGAAGTTCTTGAGTTCCGTGTAGGAGAATTATTTCACGAAATCGCCACTAATCTTGGTATCCAATCTGCATTCAAACTCCATCCCGATATTATTTGTGAAAAAATCAGAACAGTGATTCAAGATCGAATAAATCGAAAAGGAATGTTTGCAGGAATGCCACCCGTCACTGACATTGTGAACGAAAGTTACAGCTGGGGAGCTGGTACTGCCGATAGGCTTTTTGGCTCAGAAGAAGAACGGAATGAAACTCTTGGCTCCGTGCCGCTTAGGGCAGTGGCATATATTGATGCAGTCCGGCTTGGGGTATTTGCGGGTATGGGTAGGGCAGTAGATCGCCTACCAGCTGCAGATTTTGTCTATAATGCATATCAAGAAAATATAGAACCAACAAGAACTCCTACGAATGATTTTGTCATTAATTTTGCATTCTCAGCATCGCTAGATGGCACACCAATGCGAGGTGATTCAATTGATGGTGCTTTCAACGTTGATCTGGATACCACCGAAACGCACGATAGTATTGATGATAAATATGCATTAGCTGGCATGCAGTTTATCCTCGGAAAATTTTGATAATTCAGTTCACAATCTTGCTATGCGCAAACGTATTCAACACTGGCAATGGATAACTGTAGTGATTCTGATGATCCCTGTTTTTCACTTCGCATATAATTATCTCTCCATTCCCAGCGCTTGGATTTCCATTACTCCAAATGGAGATTTTGTTGTCCTTAGCGCAAAAGGCAGAATGAATACTTTACTAATAGGAACTGACTATAATAATTATGATCATCCTTTTACGATTGGTGACAATATTATTGGAGTTCAGGAATTAGAAAATCACATCGATGAGAAAGGTGTGCATTCTGTTCTCTGGAAAGACATTCTGCTTTTTGATATCACAAATGGCAGTATGAAACGCATCCCTGCCACTGACAAAAAGGGTGGTAGTAATTTCCGTGCTTCACCAAACGGAAAAAAATTGGCATTTCTTGATAAAGATGAAAATCTGACTGTGATAGCAGTTGAAGATGGGAAAGTTGTTTTGCGTAAGTCTGATCTCGGATTTGTCTATGGCTATCAAAATACAATTGGATGGTATTCAGACAGATTAATCGTTCTACTGACGGGCACGGGCAGTGATGATTATCAAGAAGAGATCGTTTTGGTAAATATCGAAACAGGAGGAATAGAAAAATTGTGTGATTTCCCAAATTTTGGTTCTGCATTCGACAATGGCCTTCGAAAGGCTGGAGATACAACCCCACTATGTAATGGCCGCAAGGAAATAGAGGCACTTTTCGGAAAACCAGAACGCCAAGTTCTCACACTTCTGCCTTCTACAGATACAAGCGGCCGTTACTATTTTTATGAAAGAGTGAACGACAACGACATCTTTGGCACAACAAGATGGATAGAGGGATATGACACAAAACGCCATCGCTGGTTTCTTGTAAAAATACTGCAGTGGTTTGGCTGAGAAAATACCAGACTTACTTCTTCTCCGGATACTTGAGTGGCAACTCAATGAAGAACGTGGTCCCCTTGCCTTCTATACTCTCAAACCAAATCTTCCCACCCTGGGCTTCAATGGCACCTTTGGCTGCGAAGAGACCAAAGCCATTGCCTTCCACTTTGTTCCGCACATTCGATGCACGGTACAGCTTATCAAAGACTTTGCCCTGTTCTTCCTTGGGAATTCCACAGCCCGTATCACGTACTTCGCAGTGGAGAACGTCACCGCGCTTCTCGATAACGAAATCGACATTACCTTTCTCGGGAGTGTATTTAACAGCATTGGTCAGCAGATTTTCTACCGTCATGCGCGTCAGACGCTTATCCAGCAACACTGTCGGTAGCGACGCGGGCATCGTTTTCACAAAATGAATGTTCTTGTCCTTCGCCTTGGGCTCCACCACCGAAAGAATTTCTTTGCAGAGTTCGTTCAGATCGAGCGGTTGCGGATCCACTTTCACTTTGCCTAACTGGATTCGAGACACATCCAAGATCATGCCAACAAGGTCGGCCAAATTGACGGTAATAGACTGCATACTCTGGACGGTATCCACTTGCTCTTTCGTGAATTTCTCGATGCCCGCGTCTGTCAGCAATTCTAAATACCACTTGATTGCTGTCACTGGAGCATTGAGTTGGTGACTGACGATGCTGAGTAGTTCATCTTTTTGGCGGTCGAGTTCGGCAATTAACCTTACCTGCTTACTCCAAATACTTATGAGACAAAATGCTTGAACCAACAATATTACAACTAGAAAAATAATGAAAATAATAAACGGGAAAAATGTCTGTCTTGTTATGGTCACAAAATCATTTGCTCGTACGTCTACAGTCATCACGCCCACTGTTTCCCCTTTATCGTCTTTAATAGGTGCATATCCACTTAACAATGTTCCCCACTGATCAATGTAAAGATCTTTATTAGTGGTTGGCTCAATATATCCATCAAAAGCTTCTTGGGGTACGTCTTCATAAATTTGACCTGGCCAATTCAAAGCATCTGCATCATCAATAATACCATTTTGATCAAGATCTATTTTCGCATATGGATCTAAAGAATGAGAGTCAGAAACAAATACCATCTGTGATGGATCATCCGACGATTTTCTTAATATGTAGGCAAAAATTACATTTTTATTATTCAATCTTATCTTTAGTAATTGATTAACAACCTTGTTCCATTCTTTCTTCTTGTAGTCTTTTTCTTCTTTTAAAATTTCCAAATCTGTTGGGTTAAATTCAGTTGCAGCGGTCCGTACGATGGCTAGTAAACGCTCTCTAAGATTGTCAGTTAAAATATTGACTGTGTGTTGATATAATATCCATGAGGTACCTATTGTAATCAAGATAGCTATTAAAACTGCGAAAAAACCCAATTTACGAGGAGAAATACCTCTGAGCGAATTTTTAGTTATTTTGTTAGGTGGCATTCTTTGAATTATATCAAAAATACTTAATCCTCGATAGAACAGATGTTCTTAGTTTTGTCTATTTAAACAACTTTAGGAATATAAGCAAACAAAAAATAATTTTGACAATTTTTTAAATTTAACTATATTGTCAATCTATAGAAAAAGAGGGTAATACACAGGTGACACGAGAGCCTCCTAGAAGGGGGGCTATTCCGCTTTCTGTTATTAGTGCTTTAGAGGAACAAACACATAGTGTTGTATACGCTCTCTCTCCTGAAAAATTGGGAGATCGATTCCCTGTCACATTGCCCTGGAGAGAACATGGAAAAAATCCTTTTTGTCACACTGCTGCATTGGGTGAACTCGATCCCGTCACAAAGCTAGTTATAGAGCCTGGGTGTGGATATTCTTGCTGTCACGTTGCACCTGGTGCACCAAATACAATTGCAGCAGGCCCATCTGAGATCAGCACAACAGAAAAAAATGTTACTCATCTTCAACTACTCGGAGAAGAAGGAGCCTACTTTGGCGGAAGTCGCTATCACTGCACTACAGGAGAATGTAATCCTGCAATTGATGCGAAACCTAATGATTGTAAATGGTATCCTTTTTTTCTTGTTATTACTGATGACAATCATTTAAAAATATTAGTGGGACAAAAATGTCCCATGCCAGACATTGCGAAAAAAATGCATCTATTGCAGACACTAAAACATGCAGGAGAAATAATTACAGCTAAACCAGAATGGATTTCTTTTTTGCGGAGAGCGCATCAAGCCATGGTGGGATATGTAAATTATGATTACAGTTTTTTTGATGCATTAAATGAGCAAGATTTTGAAGCTGCGATTGATGAAAAAATAATCATTAATTCCATAAGAGAAGCAGTACGTGTGATGTCAAATCCAGAAACAGCTGACCTATCAGTTACTGACAAACAAGCATTGGTAGAAAAATACGCTCAAGATATGAAGATCATGAGAACACAGGCAATGGCAATTTTCCGTCAATTGAAACGTATCGACATAAATTACACAAAAGGGATTTCCATTGCCGATCTAAAGGCGTTAGGGATGCAAAATGCTTGAATTGAAATGTATCTAAAGGCATTGTGTATTCATGTCTAATAATCCTCCGAAGATTTACACCGAAAAAGAATACATGCAGAGCAATGCATGGGGCCTATATTCTGCAATCGACGTTTACGATTGCAATCGTGAAAAACTATCAGATGGTGAAACGATTAAAAAATTCAATACTGAGCTTTGTGATCGACTTGGAGTCAAAAGATACGGTGACGTACTTATGTATCTATTTGGCGATGATCCCAAAATCCATGGATGGTCCACGGCTCAAATGATTGAAACGTCATTGGTCTCTGGACACTTCATTCAACATCCAAGAATTGCTTACGTGGATATTTTTAGTTGTAAATATTATAATGCTCAAATCATTATTGATTTTATCATCCCGTTTTTCGAAGGTAAAAAATATAATTTTGTGTCCGCATTAAGGGTTCGCGATGGGATTTTTTCACCACAAAATAAGTCTTAGCTCAGCGATGTATTGTTATTAGTCCTACTGCTAAAACAGCAAGTATTAAACCAATTTTTTGCTGAAGATCGAGAGTATCATTTCGCAAAAAGAGGCCCATTGCTATCGAACCAATGACAATACCTGTATTTATCAATCCAGAAGTAATTGAAAGAGAAGTGGCACTGCTAACCCAGCCAAAAAGCCAATATGCAAAGACAGCTAAGGTAGCAATTATAGGTAAATAATAGATATTCCCGGATTCAAACCACTTCACGCTAAACCAATCTGCCAATACAAAACCAATGACTGCAAGAAGTGGCGCTGCGAAACGAACGAAAATTTCCATATCCACAGAAGGCTGACATCTCGCTTATAAAATGTCAAAAGGGAAAACTTAGCCTACGGAACTCATTCTGATTTATTTTATAAAACTTTCCTAAACCAAATCAGAAACAACGCGATGCTCAGTATCCCAGTAAACCAGATCCAAATCGCAAATCTTTTATGTAACGTATTCAATACCATAGATGCATCTACATCGGCTCCTAAAACTACATTACCATTTGAACTCTTAATAGGTGCAAAACCCGAAATCCACGTACCCCATTGATCAGAATAAAAATTATCCTCAAAGGTAGGTTTGCTGAAAGCATCCAACATCCGCGAATTCTTCTGTGCATAATAACGCACGCCAGGTGATACATTTTCATCAGCTGCCGTCAGTTGACCATCACCATTAAAATCCGGTCCAATCCAAGGAAGTGTGTAATTTGAATCTGCATCTGCAACGAACTCAAAGAGGTGCGCGCCATCAATACCACGCATAATGTAAATATATTTAAGTTCCGGATTCGCATCACGAATTTGGTTTAATTTTTTGAAGACTCGCTGGTACGCATCCGTCTTCATATCTCTGGCAAAGCGGAGCTTGTCCAAGTCATCAACATTAAACTCTGGTGCGCCAGTTGAAACGATTGCCATTATCCTGCTGCCCACTTCGTGAATGGTCTGCCGGAGCATGTATTGGTACAAACCAAAAGTGATAGCAAAAGCGAGCTCACCACTGATAACCAGAATGATGAGAACTTTGCGCATTTGGGTAAATTTCCAAAGCTCTACAAACAGCGACCTGTTAAACGCTGCAAGCCGAATGAACACAAAAAATATAAAGAACCCGAGAAAATAAAGTATGGGCTGGAAAACGTCGGAAATTCGCTCGTCTAAAAGTTTGGCTCGCATGTCGACAGCAAGAACGCCGACAACCCTGCCCTCAGAATTAATAATTGGAGCGTAACCGGAAACGTATTTCCCCCAAGAATCCTCGTAGAACTGCGAATTTGCTGTTGCCTTCTCGTATCCAAGAAACGCCTCTTGTGGCGGGGTCGGATATGGCTGTCCAGGCCATTGCAGAACATCAATTGCATCGAAAATGCCGTTGCCATCGACGTCTACATTATTACTGGAATCCTCATCAGTATTCGCGTATGGATAAATAGAATGTGAGTCAGCAACAAATTCCATTTGCGAGGGATCATTTTTTGTTTTTCGGAAGATGTATGCAAATGTGATATCTTCGTTATTTTTCCTAATTTTTTCAAGTGTTATGACTACCTTCTTCCATTCGGCTTTTCTCCAATCTGTCTCGACTTGCAATGCGTCCAAATCTCTTGGTTCAAATTGAAACGCTCCCGTCACTGCGATGGACTTAACTGTATCCTGCATCCTCTGAAACTGCAGTGCTTTGGTGTATTGATAGAGATAGAACGTCAGTCCTGCAGAAAGCACCGCAATCCCACATAGTACCCCGATACTTTTACGACTGAGGAAAAAATCGCGCACCCCCGACATCACTCGTACACGCAACGACACAGCAGCAGGTGACACGGCGATGGGAGTTGTAACGAGTGCAGCTCCATCCGCAGTCACCTGTACGGGTGCCGGAACTGGTTCCTTCTTGAACTGCATTCTCCACTGACTCTCAAAGAAACTGCGTTCCATTGCTGCAAGTTCGGGATACTTGAGCATGCACGCGCGCTTTTCCGCGTAATTGAAGCACACGACGGTATCTCCGCAAATCAACTTTTCGAAGGTGAATGGATATTCCTGCTCATCAACGAGAGCCGATTGTCGATATTCAAAAATGTCACGTGACAGATAGCGACGGCCCAGTGGGGTGTTATGGGTGATGATGCGAGAGAACATCCCCCGTTTGCGACGTTGCCGGAACCACTCGACCATGAAATCGCGCAGCGGATGATCTTCGATAGAACAAAACACCGGTACGTACCCGATGATCTCTTTGCCCGAGTCCAGAAGTTTGCGGTACGCCTGTGCCAGGCCATCAATGCCCTCGAAGTACTCGATCTCAGGGCGTTTTTTGTCCTGCTCAAACGTGCGGATGAATGTTTCAAAGCTCTGCTGGCGACGCGCCATTAGCTCGCGCTTTTGCTTTGTGTCATCTTCCATCCAGTGCGATACGGCATGGAGAGAGGTAATGGCAAATTTCGTGGAATCGTTGATGACCTCTTTCCGCACAATATTCTTCTGCAGGAGCTTCTTCATTGCTTGGTCAAGAACGCCCGTACTTTTGCCGGTACGCAGAGCAATCTCCCGCAAGGTGAGTGCGTCATCGGCAAGGAGCCGACGTAAGATTACGACCTCTGTGGGAGAGAATCCGGCTTCGAGGAGCGCTGCCTCGACGCCGGCGGGGATGGCGTTCATAAGAACTCCACACGATACGCACTCCCAATGAAAAGTAAATAGAACTTTATATCAAAATAAGTCAAATAGAGGTGACGTCATCTCTGTTAGCGCAAGGTCCCCTCTGAAAGAAGAAAGTGGCTACCCTTTGTTTTCCTCTTCCAGAAGAGCAAAAACCGGTTCCATAGGGGTGTGGAACGTCTACGGAACGCAGGCAAGAATGCCTGCTCCTCTCAATTTAAAATGTATCCATGATCGTTTCGTAGACCTCCTTCCCAATTGCTCCCTCCTTATAGAGCTTCTTCGCCGCTTTTTCGAACGTGCACATCCCCAGTCCCTCATTCGTCTGTAAAACCGACGTGAGCTCCGCCGTCCGATTATCACGGATAATGTGCGCAACGGCGGGAGTGTTGATAAGCACTTCGCGCACAGCCACGCGCCAGCCGTCGCTCGATGGAACCAGACGCTGCGCGACCACGGCCTTCAGTGACATCGAGAGTTGCGAACGCACCTGACCCTGCTGGTGCGGTGGGAACACATCGATAATGCGATCGATTGTTTGGATAGCATTCGGCGTGTGGAGGGTGGCGAAAATCAGGTGACCGGTTTCGGCCAATGTGAGTGCAGCGGCAATGGTTTCGGGATCGCGCATTTCGCCGACCATGACGACATCGGGATCCTGACGCAGGAGATGCTTGAGTGCGTCCGGGAACGAGAGGAAGTCTTCACCGTACTGGCGCTGGCGGCAAACGCCTTTGCCATGCTCAAATGCAAATTCGATCGGATCTTCCAGCGTGACGACGTTCACGGGTGATTCCTGCAACATCGAATGGATAATGGCTGCCATAGAGGTCGATTTTCCGCAGCCGGTAGGGCCGGTGAAGAGAATCAATCCCTGGCCGTCTTTCTTGAGCTTTGCTGCGAGTTCATTGAGTGCGATTGCTTCCAGTGATGGGATTTCCTTAGGGATAACGCGCGCAACAACGCTGCAGTTCCCACGCTCGATGGAGCAGTTCACGCGGAAGCGGAATCCGTCCTTGAGGTCGAACGACGCATCAATCTCGCGGTCTTCTTGGAAGCGCTTGAAGGCGGCATCGCCGAGGATCGACTTGGCACACTCCCCTGCCTGCGCGGCTGTCACAATCTGCTTAGTTTGCGCTGTCAGTTGGCCATTGATGCGAAACAGCACCGGGCAGCCGGCGGCAATGTGCACGTCGGATGCTTTCAGCTCACACGCCTTGCCGAAGATAGCAGCAACTGCATCGCGATCCATCTCCCTATGATAGCAGTTTTTGGCTTATGGATCAATCGATCATATCAAAGGTCCAGATTGTGCTTTTGCCGTTATTACAATCAACGATCATCTTTTTTTCTTTCCATTTGGCGGCGGAATTCAATATCCAGTGAATCATAGTGATAGGGCTCGATGACCATGCATGCCGTTCCAGGAACATGGTCCAAATAGTCTTCCAAATACGCTCCCGCTTGGGCTCTCTTCCATTCTTTATTATTGGAACGGAAATGGCCGCCGCCATCCATCAATACCCCTATGCCGCCTGTGGGTAGATGCTCATGAACACCGCGCGCCAGCGTGATATGAGGTTTCATGAACAAATAGTTTTCGTCGTGCGGCTCATACGCAGTGATCCCCGTTTCTACTCTTCCATCACCATATATTCCGGTATTTCCCGCCTCCAGGAGTTCGGCGCCCAGGATTCTTCCGGGGTGCAATAGCCTCGCTAAAATATTTCCTTCCTGAAAAGATTTCTTTGCATCGGCAAAGCGGTTTTCACTGAGCGCCTTTAGATACGCTTCGAAGAGATCGTTCATGGTTTTGAAAAAACGATTCATGGGTTCGAAATCCTCCTTATTGAGCAATAAACCCTGAAACAGTGATGTATGTTTGCTGATGTCTATCATGCCCTTCACTTCCGCTGGAAATTGATCCCAGTGCTCCGGTGTTTCGGGAAATGTCTCAAGGTACAGGCGTCTTTTTTCAGGGGGAGACAATGCAAGAACGGCCCGGCCTATCGCAGCACCGTGCTCCTGATGAAGAAGAAATTCTCTTTGTACTTTTGAGGCGGCATTCACAAGGATGGCAGCGCCCTGCATATGACCATGCATATGCTTCAAACACACAATCAAACGATCCCACTCTTTCGGAAAATTCCGGTACACAATGTGACCGTGCCCCTCGCCGCCTCTCACAATTTCTTCAATTTTTCCAACCTGGCTGTGCAATCGTTCAACATCCTGCTGTGTGACTGCTGGATCGCCCTCTGGAAGTTGCTGCCGCTTGCGCAGGACTGGGTGCATTCCTTCCATCAGTCCAATGGATGGTCCCAGCTTCGTTATATTCGCTGAACCCCATCGGGCTTCTGCAGCTTGATCAAAATTCACTCCTGCATCTTCCAACCACACGAGAAATTCCTTTCGCAATTCGGTTTGTTTCAAAATGAATGGCTTTTTGCCCGGGCCAAATACAACTTCTTTTGCAAATAACTCGAACAACCCCTTACTCCGAAGCTCGTCGACGATTGCCGGTATCCAGTGGAATTGCGGTTCTCCATCCACGACTCGCTGCGCCTGATGCGCGTCATCACGCACTCGAATCTTGCCATTCTTGTCGGCAGGATCCGGCAGCCAAAAACTTGTCACTGCCGAAAGACTCTCCTTTGTTCTCTCGACGCCCTGATGAAGAGGCAATTGCCGAAGGGAGTTGGCAGAGTTCATAAGAACATCTATTTTAATACTATTTATTATTTTGTCAAATACGTCAAAAATGCCCTTTGATCTTCTCAAAACGCCTTAAAACCTCCTCTGGTTCCACAAAGAGAATGTACGCCGGGATCAGCGCCAAAAACCACCAGATGGCAAGCAGCACCGCGATCAGAATGTGGAAGATTGCGCCGCCCAGGAAGAACCACTTTTGGTACCGCCTGCTCCAGAGTCCGAAGGGTAGCGAGATTTCGAACGCTTTGATCAGCCAATTAAGTGCGTCGTAGAACCAGAGAGGCAGATTGAGTCGCACGAGAGAGTACGCGGGAGCCGTCCCCCACAATCCGATGAATCCGTAGGAGAGGATTGTACCCGATTGCCACGCAGGGAGCAGAAGCTTCTGCCAACCGACGCCGAAGTACGTGACCGCGATCTGCAGGGAGAGAATCCGCTGTGGGAGAATGGAGACCGGCTCCCATGCCGTCCATTTTCCATGGCGAAGTTTGACATCGACCGAGAGCGTTTCACCGCATCCGCTGAATGCCATCACGAGGAGCGAGAAGATGAAGAGACGGTCGAATGATGCGCCGAATTGGAACAGGGAGAGGATCCAGTAATAAAAATAAAGAATGAACGAAACGCCCGCACTCACACGAGTACAGAGACCAACCGTGAATGAGATGAGGAAGAGGGTGAAGACGGCAAAGAGGATGTGTGCGGCCCATGCGGGAGGCGGCGTGAAGATGACTGTGTGCAAACGATCCGGAGTGAATGCAGGGATCAGCAGTCCCTCCCGCGAGTAGAGCATGGCAATATGCGGTATCTGCATGCCGAAATAGAGGAGGAGAAAGAGGCCAAAAGCGATACGGAAGAGTGCGAGTGCGTGCGGGGGGACTGTGCGGGTCCACCAGCGATCCCAGTGATGGAAAAAAGTTTCAGGCATTACTGAACTTGCGTGAGGAGTGCGCGGTGCGTGAAGGCTGGCAAATGGAGGAACTCATGTCCGCCGGGCGAGCGATCCCATTGCTCGTAGAACACGCGCACCGCGGTGTATGGGATTCCTCGTGCGCGCTCATGATCGAGTATCTGGAGCGCGAGCTCGGTGAATTTCTGACGACGCGTGAGCTCCCCTTGGTGCAGGTAGGGGAGGAGAAATTCCCGGACCTTTTGCTCGGCAAATTGATACGGCATGTAGGGGTGGATGTTGATCGGCTGCCACTCGCCATCCGGCAACTGGCCTTCGTATGAGACATCGAAGTTCCAGGGAACATCGCGCTGGTAGGGGGCAATCATCCCGTAGCTCCAGCGGATGAAGATCGACGGAAAGGGGAAGACGACCTTGGTGAAGGTAAAGAGCAGAGCACTCGCGGTGATCGCCAGATAGCCGAGGATCAGGCCGTGCGTGAGGAAACGACGCAGCATTTGTTGTATTGTTCTCCTGATGGGCTCTGCACTCAATAACGGCCAAGCCAAAGAGAGGGTCAAGAAGCTCCGCGAGGAAATCTGGCGGCTGAATCGCGCGTACTTCATCGAGAACCGCACAGATGTATCCGAGGACGTGCGCGATGCGCTGAAGCAGGAACTGATTGCGCTCGAAGAGCAGTTCCCCGATCTCATCACTCCCGAATCCCCTACTCAGCGCGTGGGTGCGCCGCTGGATGGCCGCCTGCCCAAAGTCCGGCACCTGACACCGAAGGAATCGCTGACCGATGCCTTCTCACTGGAAGAACTGATCGACTGGATCGACCAGATGCGAAGATCTCTTGGTGATGAGAAGAAAGAATTCAAGATTCTCTGCGAGCTGAAGATCGATGGCTTGAATATTTCTTTGATCTACGAGAAAGAAAAACAGGGAATGACGTACCGTTACGTTCGCGCCGTCACACGCGGCAATGGCATCGAGGGAGAAGATGTGACTCACACCGTCCGCACGATTGAGAGCCTCCCAATGACCATTGCAATCAACAAAAAGAATGTCAGCCTGAGCGGAGCGAAGGCCCCGCGTTTCCTCGAAATCTCCGGCGAGGTTTACATGACGAAAGAAGCTCTCAAGAAGGTGAATAAAGCACTGGAGGAAGGCGACCACTTCGCTAATCCCCGCAATGCTGCCGCGGGAACGGTGCGCCAGTTGGATCCGGCGATCGCTGCCGAGAGAGATTTGCGGATGTACTGCTACGGAATGAATGCAGATGCATCCGATGCGCTCGGACTGCGAACCCAAAAAGAATTAATGGAACTGCTGCACGAGAGCGGCATTCCCACGCACCGCGGCTGGACACTCGTCTCCACGGTCAAAGACATTCAGAAGTTCTACGAAAAAGCCGGAAAAGAACGGGAGAAACTTCCTTTCGATATCGACGGCATCGTCCTGAAAGTGAACGACCGGCGCATTCAGCACGACCTGGGCTCCACCGCCAAAGCGCCGCGCTGGGCGCGTGCATATAAATTCCCCGCGGAGCAGAAGACCGCGCAGATTCTGGATATCGTCCTGCAAGTGGGCCGCACCGGCGCAATTACGCCCGTCGCACACCTCACTCCCACCCAACTTGCCGGCACCACGGTGACGCGCGCGACATTGCATAACGAAGATGAAATTGCCCGCCTGGACGTGCGTATTGGCGATACCGTGATTCTGCGCAAGGCCGGCGATATTATTCCGGAAGTGGTGGAAGTTCTGCCGAATCTCCGCCCAAAGAGCACCAAGCCCTTCCACTTCCCCAAACATTGCCCCAGCTGCGGCACGGAACTGGTGAGGCCCGAAGGAGAGGTGGCGCATCGCTGTCCAAATGAAAACTGCGCGGCCGTGCAGCAGGAGAAAATGGAGCACTTCGTGTCGCGGTACGCGTTCAATATCGAAGGACTCGGCAAAGAGACAATCGAAGCACTGATCGCGGAGGGATTCGTGGATGATCCCGCCGATCTCTTCTCTCTGACAGCAGAGGACTTCATGCAATTACCCCTCTTTAAGGAGAAGAAAACAGAGAACGTCCTGCAATCGCTGGAACGCGCCAAACGCGTGCCACTGGAGCGCTTTCTCTTCGCACTCGGCATCCGTCACGTGGGCCGCGAGAATGCCGAACTGCTCGCGCGGAGAATCGCCTGGCCGCACAGAAAACTCACCGTGAAGGAGCGGATGCAGATCGCAACGCAGGAAACATTATTCGGCCCCGAAGAACGGGAGGTGACCGTGCACGCGGTACAGCCGACGGGCATTCTGAAGACGATTCTCGATCTTGGAGAGGAAAGGCTTGCGGCACTGCACGGCATTGGCGATGTGGTTGCAAGCTCTCTGATGGAATGGGCGAACAATGACGATACCGAGGATCTGATGCAGAAGATGGATGATGTCGGTATCGTCTGTATCCAGAGCGAAGGATCTGGCCTCCCGCAGATTTTTGAGGGCAAGACATTCGTCCTCACAGGCACGCTCCCAACGCTCAGCCGCGAACAAGCACGGCAGATGATCAAGGACCGCGGGGGCAACGTGAGCGGTGCGGTCAGCAAGAAAACGGACTACGTCCTCGCGGGCGATGATCCGGGGAGCAAATTAGAGGATTCAAAAAAATTAGGAGTGAAAATTATCGATGAAAGCGAATTTAAGAAAATGAATAATGAATTATGAATTATGCAAAAAAACCGAATTCATAATTCATGATTCGTAATTCATCTCACCCCCTCTCTTTCGTGATCGCCTGTTTCAGTTCTACCAGGAAGACGGTGCGATAGGCAGCTGCGAGGAGCAAAACAAATGTCATGATCTGACCGAGCAGGAATGCGTAGGGAGAGAATGCGACGGTGATGCGGATCAGAATATTGAGAATGAACTGCGCAACGGTGGTACCGATCCATGCGACTGCCGAAACGCCGATAAGGTTGAGGACAATGCGCAGCCACTGGCCTTTGGAAGCCGCAAAACTCCTGCGGACACTGTCGACGATGGAACGTGTATCTTGCACCAGGATCACAGGCGCAAAGGCGAGTCGCGGCCAGAAGACGGCTGCGTTGACCAAAGCGATAAAGATCACAAGTGGAACAAGATCCGGGAGGATCATGGCTGCCGGTAGAGCGACAATCGGAATCCAGAGTGCCGTGATTGCGCTGATAACAAACCACACACCAATGAGCCCCGGAATGAGGGCAAGCGACTTCTTCGCCATCGGCCACCATGCCATGTTCGCGCCTGCACCCAAGAGCAAGAAGAACGCCCTGCTCCACAGGAACAGAAAGCACATGATCACGCTGATGACGAAAAAGAAGGGGAACACATCAGCGCCAAAACGCAGCAGAACCGCGCCGAGGACATCCTTCTGCTCTGCTTCGGGAATGGATGCGAGTCTCTCTTCCATGGCCTTCGCAATGGACATGCCAATGCGCTGCATATCATCAGGCCTCCCAATCGATTGCATCTGCATCTCGATACGAGCACTGGCTTCCGGACCCAAAAACGCCTCCATGTGCCTGAGTCCTTCCACCATCGCAACGCGCCAGGCAATAATCCAGAGAACGAGGGAAATAGAGCCGAGGAGAAGCACAGTGATCGCCAGCTGCTTTCCACGCGCATTGCAGCGAGTGGTAGTCTGGCGGAGGAGATCGGTGAAGGTGGTCATGGAAGTCTTTGAAATATTCCGTATCTGATCCATAATAGACCCCTTTTTCCTCTCCTCAAATGGCAACGTTTCATCGTGATAGCAATGCGGTCAAATACGAGCCCGAAACAGTCACTCGCCTTCGGAAAGACTACGATTTGCCGAAGAATATTTGCCGAGCGCACATCCAAGCAACAAACATCGGGATAACAATGAGAGAGCGACTGGCACACGCCGCCAAAGGATTGCTCCTCATGACGGAAGTGGAATTTGAGGATCGCGTGAAACAACAAATGCTGGATTCTCTGAAAAAATCCCTCGAAGCGATCGCTACGGAACTATCCATACTTCTGTACCAGAAGATGAAGAAGACACCGATTGCGTGGGCGCAGGCCCGCAAAATCGTGACGGAAATTTTCAATCGCGGGCTAGTGGACAAAAATGGGTGGTAAAGTGAACACTTTTCCCTTTGTGTAAGCCAAGATATGCTCAGATCTTTCCCCATGCATCATGAAAAATATGT
>VMGQ01000006.1 GCA_007376635.1 Candidatus Peregrinibacteria bacterium Greene1014_49 | reverse complement strand
AGGCCAGCACCTGCTATCTCTGGAAAGAGATGCGGGTTCACAAAATCAAGATCTCGTGTAAAAAGGATAGCTTTACGCTTGGTCGCTTCTGCGGCAATCGCATTATCTGATGCCCCGGGAGCCACGGTATCCAATGCATGAAATACTTCCCCGAACTGGCCAAGGACGGACGTCAGAGAGCGAGGCAAATTGGCATCGATGAAGATATTCATGTGCGCTTGATCTTGGAGATATCCATCTCTTCACCCGCAAGGAATGCCGCAACATAGGCAAAAACTGCGCGAATCTGCACTTGGGTTAGCCCATATTCTTCCTCAATTGCCTGTGGATTCATTCCCCCGGCAAGAGCCCCTAGCACCTCTTCCACGGTCATGCGCGTTCCCTTGACCATCGGTTTTCCAAAGCGAACGTTCTGATCGATGACAATGTGTGGAGCAAGAGTACGCATACCTTTTCACTATACTACAACGGCATAATAAGAGAAACAGTGTGTACCTCAGTGTACGAGCTACTTCGGCTTTGAAAAAAATCTCCAATCTCCCAATACTCTTGCAATTTCCACTCCAATTGGATTTGCTAAATTCATATTTCATTATACAATGATAAACTGATCCTTTCCACCACCGCCCTCCCCCATGCATTCCAGTCTCTTCCGAGCTGGCCCAACATTGTTTGATTTTTTTAAGCACTGTGGGGACAGATGCTTAAAGAGATTGGACAACGTGGGGGGACAAAAAACCGCAAATTCTTGAGGAGAACTGTCATGCGACAACTGCTTTCCAGCTTGCTTGTGATCTTCGCATTGTGCGCGAATGGCGTCTGTGATGATGTCTACGAAATCCAGATCGGTGACGCATCTGGAATCGTCGAGTGGGAAGGCGTGGCGAAAGTCACGCAGAAAGTCCCAGGCATCCGTGTCCGCATCGGAGTGGCCGACAAGGCACTTCCGCACTACCGCGCCACGGTGGATAATGCCCTCGGTACCCTCCGAGCAAACACGGCCGCCGTTTCAGGGGCCTACACGAAGACGCACTTCCACACCCGAGTCACAACCGAAACGAAGACGACAGCACCGATCATTCAAGTGAATCCCACGCCGGTCACGGTTTCACCCAACATCGTGGTGAATCCCACACCAGTCACCGTGACACCAAAAATCGAGGTCAACCCGACCCCGATCACGGTGACGCCGACACCTGTCGTGGTAAACCCCACACCGGTCTTCGTGCCGTTCGTGCGACCGCATTACGAGTGGTACCGATGCCCCTCAACAGGGCGGCTGATCTACGGCCTCGTGCCGTAGAAAAGCTTCAGAATGCTCATTTCTCAAGTCGCGGTACTCTGTCCCCCCGCGACCTCTTTTGGCCTATTTTAGGCGTTTTTGAGATAGACACTACTATACATTTGTTTTATAATTATAGTAGTTGCTCTTACAAATCTTCGGCAACAAAAAGGGTCACGATCACCCCTGTCAAAGTGATCAATCTCGCACAAGGAGTTTCTGCAATGGCCGACACGACTCATGGTTCGACTGGTAGTGATGTGGTTGCTGATCATGGCGCAAGTCATGGCCACAAGGCGAAGCGACTGGAGGTGCCCCCACAAGTCCTGTCTTGGGCTTGGATTGTCTTCCTCATGCTGGGGATTGCGATCCCAGCCTTTGGGATCGGCTTCTCCAGCTTCTCGGAGTGGTTGCACACCCCAAGCTTCGGCTTCGGGTTTGCAAAAGTCTGCACCAGCTTGTGTTGGTTCATCGTTGGTCTTACGGGAATCGTGAACGCGATCTCCCGCATCAAAGACTCGGAAGAAACCAACACAGAATGGTTTGGATGCGTGGAGTTGGTGCTTTCCTCGATGTTGCTCTTCGCCACATTCTTGGTGTCGTCAACTTCGCCGGAAACCTTCACGGGCTTCCAGAAATTGCTCGTGCCGAGTCGCAAGCCTGCGATGGAAGACAAGGTTGAAAATCTGAAATATGATTACCCAACCCCTATTCCAGCAGGTAGTGCTGCTACGACCCCTGCGGTCGAGAGTGGAAAGGTATCCTGGGATATGGATGGAACGGCTCTCTGGGTCGTCATCAATGTGGACTACAAGAATGGAGAGCCCGTGAAACGGCAATCCATCTTGAAAACTCACATCAATCAGGATGCTGATGGAAAATCGTCCTACGTCTTGGATGAACAGGATCGTCCCCGTTGGGAACGCATTGGGGTGTTCTATGGAACATCAAATGGTCCCAGTGAGGAAGCCGTCATCTTCCGCAAGGTGGAATCTCCTAAGAAGGAATCTTCCTCAGATTTGACTACGGTTGAATCAAAAATGAAAGAACCTGAAAAGGAAACCACCAAAACGGAGACTTCTTCGGAACCTCCAAAGGTTGATTCGGAACCAAAGTCCGACCCAGCTCCAAAGGCTGATCCGGACCCAAAGTCCGACCCCGCCCCAAAGGCGGATCCGGATGATCCGGACAAAACAACTACTGACCCGGACGCGTAGTCCGAGTGTTGCCGATCATTGAGAACAACTGCAAAGCGCGATGACCTTTCGTCATCGCGCTTTCAACATGCATAGGATTATTTTTCCACTCCACTCACGCCACTACTTCCGGGAGAACCCGTTGCCTTTGAACCACTTGAGCGAGCGCCGCGTCGTTTGGTTCTTCCGGAGGAATCACGAGAGGCATCGGAGGTCTCCTTGGTATCAACCTTTCCCGTCGATCCTTTATCGACGTTACCTGTGTCCGTAGAACCGGAAGAAGAACTATTGCCACGAGCACCGGGTGCAACTTCAGAACTCTCAACAGATGCAGCGGACTTATTTCCCGTGCCACCTGTTTCCCGAAGACGAGAGGAGACACCGTCTTTTGTCGCTGGAGAAACATCTTTCGAACCAGGTGCAGTGGAATCCCCTGCCTCGACACTGCCTGTTGATGGAGTGTCCGTGCCACCTGTTCCCTTCTCTCCAATGGATACAGGCTCACGAGTGGATGGCATGACTTCGCGACTGCCACTTGGACCTGTAGATTTGGATGATGGAGCTACTGTCTCCTTTGGATTGGGAGATGCACTTCCACCTACCGTACCCGACACGTCAGGAGATGCAGCGGGGCTTACTTCTTTGGAACCAGGGCCAGAAGTTCCATCCTTCGCTGGAGCACTGGATTCTCCTTCCGAAACGCCTCCAGCTGCACCGCCTGCTGGACTCCCCAATGGCTTATTGCCCGAAGAGGATCCGCGATCACTCGGTCCAGAAGTTTCAGTTTTCGATGACGTTCCCGTAGAGGTAGAACCCGGAGCCGTAACAGGCGTTTCGACAGTACTTCCTGCAGCTCCACTCCTTGCTGCAGAAACTCCGCCTTCACCAGGACCAGTAACGGAAGGTGCAGCAGGAGATGCAAGGGGCCGCTCGGGTCCAGTAGGAGACAAGCGATCGGCGGGAACACCCGAGGGGCCACGAGTTGCTGCCTTTACACTTCCCTTTTCTGCACTGCCTGTCGATCCTACTTCCGCTGCACTCGCCGTCCGACTTTCTGGACTGCCTGTGCCATCGTTGGTCGTACCTGCTGTAGTTCCTTTAGTAGTATCCGCAGTTAGTCCTTTCGAGGCATCTCCCGTCGATGTTTCTGTTGTGCTGCCCGTAGGGCTGCGCTCGGGAGTTCCAGATCCTCCCTCCCCACGAGTAGTACTACCTGTACCACTATCTCCATAAGTGCTTCCTGTAGAACGGCTTGCAGGACTTCCCGTTGCAACCCCCTTTACAGGCTTATTACCCCCTCGGTACCAAGCCAGGAATTCTTCCCATGCTCCCGCGGGGAGTGCTCCTTCACTCTGCATTCTCGAGAGAACCTCCGTATTGCTCTCCATGAAGTACACGTGATCCATGGAATACGTGCTGGAATTATCGCTGATGCCCTCCATTTCGAAGAGACGTATGAGATAGAGGAGAGCACTGATATGGCGATCGCGTTCTGGCTGAGCGATGCCTTCTAGGCGAACCATTTCCGCTTGGAGTTTAGGGTTGGCTGCAATTTCTTCTGCTGTCATTGGCACACCATTTTTGAGCATCTGAATTTCTGGTTCAGTAAGCTTGAGATCCTTTGGGATCCCCAGCTGTTCAATAAGCCGGATGTAATAACGATGTTCGATATATTTATCTTTGATATACGCAAACCCCAGCCCTTCTTTCTCAGAAAATCCTCCGGGAATTCCGAAGGGAATATGCTCTTGCTGTACGGCTTGCCCGCGGTGTACGAAGAATTTATGCAGGGTTTTATAGAGATAATCCCCCACGTGCTTCGGTCCAGCATCGCTACCCAGACGATTACGGAACTTGCTGTATTGAAAGGGAATCGGTGGCATGGTGTTACCATCGCGATGCAAGGTGAAAGCCTGATACTTCCGGTACCACCCAAGCATGTCTTGAATGGGCACAGTGCCCGAAAGCGCGAGCATGAGCTGCTCTTTGTCTTCCGTGAGATTGTTGTATTCTCCGGGTTCTCCTTCGACCTTCTTGAGTTCCCGGAGCCAATAATTGGGAAGTGTGCGATCTTTTGGATTGAGGGCTTGATCTTTGGTGATGGCACCGGTGACTTTGTCAGTGAGATCGTTCCACCATGCACGGCCTTTGCTATCTTGCTGGTAGAGCCCAATGGCAGCTCCTCCAAGGAGACCAAGTTGCCACATTTTAGGCTTGCCTTTAAGGGTTCCAAGCAAGATCCGTACTGCGTGGAATGCACTCAGCCACATGAACGCAGAACCCAGCGGATGCTTCTCGAAATCCTTCATGTATTTCCAAGCTTTGCCCATGAATCCTTCAAGATTTTGTGTGAGCGTAACTTCTTTCTTGAGCTCCTCACGCTGATCATTCGTCTTTTTTCTCGGATCTTCGTACGCTAGGAACTGCTGGACGACGAGGTACAAGACAGCATTGGTGTCCTCTTTGGACATAAGCTTGTCAGGCTTGGCACCTCTTGGAAGCTTCCCTGCAGGATCAGGAACGAACCAGTATTCAAGGGAATCGCGGAAGACCCTGTTGCTTGTACCTTCTTCATCGCTCACGGACATGGCTCCATCTGGGTTACCAAAGAGAAACTCAAATGCAGCCTTCGGATCTCCTCGCCACTCTGTAGCAGAGCCGATCAGCTCCTTGGTTCTTGCCCCTGGGATAATTGCTCCAGTTTTCTCATCACGCTGAATGCCGCTACGCTTATCCAAATACTTGCTCAACGCAAAATCTCCGACATGAATATCGAGACGGCGCAAGCTCTCCTGCGGTCCATATTTCCCGATCGTCATCGTCGTGAAAAGATTGCCGGTGTTTTTGGGTAAGGTGTCTGCTTCTGCTTGTCCGGCCAGAAGAATTGTTTCGGAGCTTGCAAATGTTGGAAGATCATTCTTTTGAATTCCCTTTCTGAGAAGCCCAAGATACTGCACCTTTGTAAGCTTTGGTCTGGGTTTTGCTTTATCGTCACCAAGAAACTCCTTCGTAAGATCCGGCCTAGAGACGCCCCGTTGATCCATTGATCCCTGAAGTTTCTTGCGAATATGCTGGTACCACAGAAGGTTGACGTCGACGAATACCGTACTGGGATAGGGGTCAGCATCCTTCTTTACAAGACCTCTTTCGATGACTGCAATATAACTCTTTCCGAGGTCTGTAGGTTCTGCATTCTCTCCCTTTGTATCAATTTGCAGGAGAACTTCTGGCGAAACAAAAGATTTGAGGAATGTACCGAGTTCTGCAGGTGTATCTTTGTATTTGGCATAGATCCCGAATGGATCAACGGGATCGGCGGTGTAACCGGGGATATCGGTGAATCCAAATTTTCCCTTCTCTATGGGTTTGCCATCTTTATTCCGCACCATACCATCAAGAAGCAGTGTGAGGACGTACGGACGATCGAGGGAATTACTGGTAAGTTCTGCAAACCTGCCTCTGACAAGAGGATCATCATAGAGTGCCATCGCTTTCTTGATTGCGGCATTGCGCTCAAGAAGAGCAAAGCTCCCTACAACTTCCTGTGCATTGGTGAGACTTTCAGAACCTGTCCCAAGGTGCTCCGGATCCCAGGCACAGAGCCTATGCTCTTGTATGGAAGTGGAATGCCGATGGAAGAGATGTGGAATATGCATGATCAGACAGCGGTATTAAGGAGGCGCCAGATAAACTTGCTTCCTCCCTGGACAGTATTAGATATCCAAGCGGCAGGATTCTTCCAAGAGCCGCCGACGACTGCAGGCTTAATGACATTGGTTGCAGTCAGTCGGACTAATCTCGAGGGAACACCCAATGGCAACACGCCATTGGTGAACCATCTCTTTCCTTTAAATAGAGCATCAAAAAATGCCGTGCGATTTTCGAGTGCCGTACGTATGGGCTCATAGGCACGCTCCGAAATCTTATCGATGCGATATTTGTTCCGTGCGATGTACGCCTGCTTTCCGGTGGTGAGGAAAGACTGTGCCTGCTGCAATTTCTCCGTGAGACTCATCTCGGGAGTGATCCCCACTTGCCGCTGCTCGGCTTCATTCATGCCCGTTGCAGAACTCAAGCTCTCTGCTGCGCGATCGAGGATGGCTTGGTGCATAGCGCGGAGCACTCCCGTAATCGCTTGAGACTCCGGAAGTCTGCGTGGGTCTCCACTCGGAACTTCCTCCGAAAGGTACTTCATGCTGAAATACGCATCGAGAAGGCGTGGCAAAGGAATTCTACGACTGCGGGATTGACGAAGTTCATCTAAGGAATAGCCGATGCCATCCGCGGTGAAGAGACCATGGAGACCAGTCTGATAAGTCTCATACGGATTGCGGATGCTATTACGGAAGGAAAAAGTGTGCTGCTTGCCCTCTTCCCAATGTTCCTGTGCATGATCATCCTCGTCCCCTTCGTAATGATACAGCGTGTTTGTGAGTTCCACGGCATCGCGCTGCGACTCCGGGCTCTTTTGCACTTGGCTACGCATGTACTGGAGCGTGCTTTCGAGCTGCGGTCCGCGCATGCCTTGGTCTTCGAGACGTGCTCGGATGACTTGCCAGCAAGCATTGGAGTCGCCGGTTCTTTCGGTTCCAGCAGCTGTCCGCGCCTCTTGATTTTGTCTTAGCTGGTCATCGTAATGCTCGACGGAATGGAGAGTATCGCTTTTCACACCATCCCGATCTGCGATATTTGCGAATGCTCTCTCGACTTCATTAACAATCAACGACGGGGAAAACCTGTTTACCGCAGTTGGTTGCATTCTGATACCAGGTCCAAAATTATAAATATTTTCCAATCGACCACCTGGTCCAATTTCCGGATGAAAAACGGAAACCCCATCACATAATGCATGTATTTCTCCCAGCAATCCAACGCACTGACTGTAATTGTCCATTTCTTTTTGCAGCATCTCGATGGACTGTTGTTTCGCTAGAATTTGAGCTGCGATCGTTGGCATGGCAGCTAAGGTGGTCGTCAATTCCCTTCTAATGGCAGCATCATTACGAACTGGGATTTTCAACTGACTAAGCTGCGTCAACGCTGTACGAATGTTCTTCTCCCTCGTGAAACGATTCCGCGCAGCATCAAGTCCCGCTGTTTGACTGTTGATTAATCCTCTTGCAGCACTTGGATCCGCCTGGAGAGCAGAGAGTGCAAGCATGAGTTCTCGGCTATCGGCTGATCCTTGCATGAGCTGATCAATGGGTTGGCGTGTATTGATTGCACCTTCGAGAGTTGAAGTCACCGCCGCAAAGGGTTGATTCGGTGAGCGGCTGAGATTCGCAAAAAGGTCGCGGACGAGAGTGGGAATATACAGCGGATTAATCCTGAGCGGACTTCCGTTGTTATCATCAGCAACACGGATGTATCTCGAATAGTTAGGAAGAGCTGCCAACCTCGTTGAAAATGCAGCTTCGTTATCCAAGGAAAAAACGGGTCGTTCTCGTATGAGCCCGGGTAGATCAAAGATGATCCGTTGACCTCCTGGGATCTGATTAGTATACGTAGCAAGAGGCAGCGTGGGAGAAACAACATTTCTCATTGAATGGAAAACTTCATCCGCTATGGGGGTCGTGATTATTGGTGGCGGCACCAAGGGTGGCTCAAAAATAATCCCAGCCTCTGCAGGAGTCGCATTTTCAATTCTCCTGCGAATCTGCTCCACAGTTCCAAGACGCCAGATCGGATGGTTCAGATCAACAGTGATATAGCCCGTGTTAGCGCCAATTGTGCATTCAGCATACCATCTGTTACGACGGCCATCAGTCGTTTTGATTTGTGCAGGCAACGCTTCAATCATCTGTTCGACATCACGTCTCTCAATGTGCCGGTAAATGACATTCAACCATGCCTCGGCAATAGCCATACCTCGTTCCTCCATGGAACGGAGATTGGTACCTGCTAATGTCGAAGGATTGATAGCGTCTCTCTCGTTACGGAAATCAGTCAATATTTGTGTAAGAAGACCGCCGTTATCGACAACTGGTCCGCGTGCTTGCTCAATCGTCGCAACAATGCGTCGGCCGACCAATTCCTGCTGAGCATTGTTTTGCAACTGAATGATGCTCGGAAGATGGAGCAGATGCCGAAGCGTGTTCCACTGCTGTCGCACGCTGAGAGCGGCAGCCTCACGGTTTTCTGTATCAAGCGTGACCTCGGTGTTGGGGCTATTGGGTGGCATAGAATAAATCCTATTATTCTAGCACAAAAATGCCTTTGGTGGAAGATTTGATCGAGCCCTAGCTGAAGCCAATATCAACTTCTTACTCCGTCTGCTGCATTGCCTTGAGAGTCTGAGCGTCCTGCTCAGCCTTTAGCGCCTTTTTCGAGGTATCGGAAGCAGGTGCACCAGGTTTTGCCTTAGAATCAGCAGTCTTTTCTGCCGGCTTTACAGGTGCAGGTACCGGTACTGGCGCCACTGGCTCCGGCGTATCTTTCTTTGTCAATCCCGTCATCATGGATGACCACAGTCCCCTGCCACCATGTCGTCCAGCAAACCGTGCTCTTGTTTCCTCTGCGGAGCGCGCGGGAACAGATCTCTTTGAAAAAGCAGAGAGTTGGGCGGAGCGATTTTTTCCTTTGTTCGCTCCTTCCTCGATAATTCTTTTTCTCTTAGCATCAGCCGTCTCTGGTCTAGTATTTTCTGCTGGTGCAGAACTTGTCGTCTCTGGAGGATGCTCATCTGAAATTTCGCGCGATGCTGAAGCTGGAGGGTTCATGTCGGTGCTTGATCCAGTGGGTAGTGATTCTTTTTTGGTTACACCTAAGGCTGGTTCATTGGAAGGATTTGGAGGATTGCGTGGAACATCTGCTGCAGGGTTTTCCCTACGACATAAATGTAGAAATTTGGTGTAGCTTTCACGATCTAAAATAACTGCAAATTGTGAAAGTGAACCACTTGCTGCAGTATTCACTCTGCCTTGTTTATGAATGCAAAATGGCTCGTTTGGAGGCAATTGCAATGAAGCCCGTAGTTCTTGCAACGTGCCAGAACCTTGATTGGTATTGACTCGTAAATCGGTTTCCCAACGATGAAGAACCGGCTGCCAATCAGAGGGAATATTCCATTCCTCTCGTAACTCCTGAGTTACATCATCAAAAGATCCTTCAGGAATTGCTTCTGCGGATGGTGTATTTTTCTGCTGATCCGATGAGCTCTGGTGTTCCCCATCAAGTGATCCGGGATCAGAATCCAAAAGACTTTGTGGTTCGTCTGATGTACCACGTATATCTCTACGCAAATCAGCCATAGATATATTTGCAGGAACGATATCCACAAAGGTATTACCACCTTCACGACACATACTTCCAGGCAGCACGCTGCCATTGGAAAATAAGACAAATGGTTCTTCATCTTTTAGATCACGACTCAATCTCCAACTTTCTAAGCTACCGATTTCCTCGTCATCATCTTCATACTTGACGTGAATTTTTTTCTCCATTTCTCGCGGAATAATGTCGGCATCTTCGGGAATTTTCCAGTGCTCTCGAAGTTGTTCTTCGGTCACATCACCGAAAAGCCCATCATCAATAAGATTTGCGGATTGTGCATCACTATCTTCATTGGATGTAGCCAGATCCGCTTTATCCGGCTGATGATTAGCACTGGTCGATTCAGAAACCAGCGGATCAGCTGTTGTTCTTTGCTCTCTCGTACGTTCCCACTGCGCGAAGATACTTTCCATGCCATCAACAAGAGCATACGGTTCTGACTGGTGTATGGCAGATAAACCATGCGATTGGATATTCGCTGCAAGTTCCACGCGCCCATCAGGATCAATCACCCAAAAATCGCTATCCAGAAGCTCATTCCTCTTGCGCAATTCAGCAAGCGAAAGTACTTGTTTATTATTTTGCATTCTGACAATAAGAGAATCCTCAAGTTGGGTCGGAATCGTGAACCAATTGCTCGGAATTTCCTTATCGACTGGATCATCAGTGTGCAATATCTCGCGCATAGCAACTTGCTGATCATCGCGGGCGCTATCAACTGTTTCTGTTGGTTCAGAAGGGTTGGGCTGAGAAAAAACTTTTTCATGAAGTGCCGTGGAATTTTCCGATGCAGGATCAGGCTCAAGAGTAATGTCTGAACCCGCGGGATCGGCAAGAGCATGAATACCTGTATCCCCTAAAATTCCATCGACAGCATTGGTATCCACTTGAAAGAGATAAGGATTATCTGAAGACTCTCCATTCGATACAGAGGCTGACTCTGGGTCAGGTACTCGTACGGAGGGAGATATATTTTCCGAAGGAACAGAGGGTGCAGAAGAGCCATCGAGGATTTTATCAGGATGAGTTGGATCTGATACTTTTTCGGAAGAAGAATTTGTACTTCCTTTTTTTTCCGAAGAGGCTTGTTGAGAATCTGCAAGAATGGACTCTCTTGTAGGAAGGTCTTTCGCCTTTTTTCTATGAGCCCTTGCAACATCATCATTTGAACATCCTGCAAGGATTTTTAAACGGAGTAATGCTTCGTTCATCGTTGTAGCAGAGGGATTATTTTCATTTACAACGCGCAAACCAAAATACTTCGCAGCTGCCACTAGGTATTCCAGACCAGTAGCTTTTCCATCGCCTGCAGTCGTTATTTCTGAGCCGACAATGGCAGTATTTCCCTTGTTGTAAGTGAGATCCTCCACTTTGCACGATCGACCTTGTCCAAACTTCCACGCAAATCGCCGCAAATCTTCAAGGACGTATCCCGCGCCAGCAAAGTATGTTGGGTTGCTTAGTGGCTTGCGCTCAAAAACAGGATGCATGGTCTGATCTGCAGCAGCACGTAATGCCTGAACACTATTACCCACTTGCGAAAGAACATCTCCGTCCTTTGCTTCTGAAGACGGCTCAACATCTACCTTTTGATGATCATCAACTGCCATATGTATTATTATACTACTTTTTCATGTTTATTACAAACACCTACTTTTGTCTTTTGTGAGGCATTAATCCACCATGCAATCCTTTGGAAAGGTGTACGTGAGGATGGCGATAGCTGAGAGTTTTATCATCACTCTGCGATGCCGGTCTTGAGAACCTCTTGGGCCAGCCTTCGCTCCTGCGGTAGCTATGGGCGGCAGGTCAGTGCAAAGGTCTCGCGCTCCAAATCTTCGGGGCGAAAGCTGATAGTCTCTAGGCGCAGATCGGTTGCTCGGCACTCACGGCAGATAGTGCACAAAGAGAATGGTTTCGTCCCGAGGGAATGCCTCTCATTTTTTAATTTCTTGATATTCAGCTTTACATATGGAGCCTTCTTGATACACTGAATCCATCACGACGAGAGGCTGTCCGAAGGGTTTCGTCCCGAGGGAATGCCTCTCATTTTTTTTGCTAATTTTTCCTTCATTTCGTTCAGTGGCGTAGTGATTTCAGCAAACTCATGGAAAAGTCGAGAATATTTATTCTTATCAGGGACAATGAGCCGGGAAAACTTATTTTTCTGAATCAGATAGCGCACTAAGCAATAAAAATCTCCGTCCCCAGTCACAATCACCGCTCGATCGAAATTATTCCACTCGATCATCGTATGGAGTACAAGCTCAGCATCCACATTTCCCTTGATAACAGCTCTACCACCTGATCGGATATTCAATATAGGCTTAAATACAATGATGAATCCTGACTGCTCAAGCATCGTATAGAGGTTTTCATTACCAGGAACATATCCAATGAATGTGAATGCTTTGGCAACATCGTATTTGTCTTTCAAATATTGCCGAAATCTCTTCCAATCCAGAGACCATCCCTGATCGCGAATCGAGAGATGCACATTCTGGCTGTCGATGAACGCATAGTTCGCCATGCACTATGTGAAAATGGAACGCAATGCTTGTAGCATTACTTCAAGCAAATACAGAAAGCGTTCAGCAAGAGAAAGAGGAATGCTTGATTCGATAGCTTCAGGCTGTTGTTCAGAAACAGCATCAAGAATATTCAAACGCGCAAGCAGGCTACCGCTGCTGAGAAGCGACGAACCACTATCAATCTCGTTTGCTGAAGAAGCAGCCTGTACTCTCCACTTCATCTTCGTCTGCGAAGCAAGAACTGCGGGAGTCATGACGGGAGATATGTTCTTTACAATGGATCGAATGGGTTGAGAAGACGAAAATGACGAAGAAGACGACAAGGAAAGAAATTGGGGAAAAACAGAGGATGGAGAGGATGCAGCAGTAACAACAGATTGCACATGAGTAAAGAACGTTGGCATCTGTGAAGAAGCCCAGAGCCCTTTTTTCTGGAGTTTCGCTTCCTCTTCCATTGCAATAAAATATTCTTGGTATGGATGAGGAAACTCTCGCTCTGCGAAGGCATTTCCACTCCGCAATAATGCAGTTTGCAAAAGTTCTTCAGAGTTTGGCAAAAGGGCATAGGCCAGAATCCTCTCGTATCTATCCCAAACTATTGAATCAAATTGTAGTTCAATCTTTTGATTTTCTGTAAGGGCTCTTACTGAATTTAAAGACTCTAATCCGGAATGCGATATTTCACCTGATGCATAGAACAATTCCGATGCATCGATGCCGATGAGGCGCACATGGAGTGAAGGAGAAGGAGAAAGTTCCTGTGCACTCCACCGGTGTAGCACAGACGCAGGAAGATCGGGATCCTTGGTATCGAGAATCCTCACATCGAATGTATCACCATCGAGAACACGCAACACTTGAACGGCAATGGATCCCACAGGGGTAACCGGCTGCCGGACAATGGTTCCATCTTTCACCTCTGTCCATGGGAGAAGAGAAATCAAAGTATCGCTTGGATCACGGAGAAAAATACTTCCTCCGGGCAACGGAAAATCCATACGCAACATCTCGCCTGGAAATCTGCGCTCTTCGCGGGGAAACAAGATAACACCACTGAAGGTATGGCGGTCATTTGGGATCAGCCCTCCATGGAGAGAGAAACCTGTAAGATCAATCGCTTCTTCACTGACGTTACGGAGTGCGACCCATCTTCCATTGCGACTGGAGGAATACGGAACAGCTGCAGAAATACGGATACTGTTTTTTGCATACGCACGGGGAGGAGGATTTTTTGACATCAACTGCTCATCTTCCGGACGAATACGCACCGTCACCGTTGCACGCTCCTCCCTGCCACACGCCAGTTGTGCTCGGAGCGTAATCAAGTGTACTCCCGTCATACTTAGTGCATGCGATGGCGGATTGCAGGTCTCCGGTGCAAAGCCATCGGGGTATTCCCACTGACACTGTGCATTGCTAAGCGCCTGAGGATAGGAAGCGGCAGCACTCACGTTGATCGATGTCTGCTCTTCAGCATCGAGATTTCCCGATTGCAGCATAATTGAAAGACCGATGGGTTTTTCAACATTCGCTTCCCTCTCGGTAGGAATGCAATACACGCGCCAGGAACCGGATCCCGCACTGCGCCCGTAACTCATCCCTTCCGCAATCCCGGGATACATCATGGTATCAATGACCGTGTCACCGGAAAGAAGCGTTACAATTGTACCGTCATTGGGAAGTGTGAGATGACTCTGATGATTTCGGAATGACCGGAATGTCTGGGGGAAAAGAAGTCCACCGGATGCATCAGAAGAAATAGCGAACATTTTTCGTGTCGCTCCTGTGCCGGTAGAAAGGAGTAATCCTGCTACGGCAAGTGGACTACTCCCGATATTGCCGATTTCGATCCATTCCTCGGTATCCGATCCTTCGGGGTTCGGAAGGATCTCGGTGATGAAGAGATTGGAAATGGAAGATGTTGATTGTGAAGAGGAAGAGGAAACCGATGAGCAGCACCCCTCCGCGGGTGCTGCGCTGGAGGGTGCTGCGGATGAGGATGAAAATGTAAATGCTGCTCCAGGCGTACCCCGCACAGGAAAGCCCGAATCAAGGTTGTTTGATATTGATGCCGTCACCCAATTTGATTTCAATGTTCCGGAAACAAGAACATCTAATCGTTCCATACTCGCTTTTGTTCCCGTCCCTGAGAGGTTCAATCCGGCAAAGGGATCTCCAATTCCGTCATCCACTTCATCCATAATATTGTTGAATGCATCGCGCAATCGCAAAAGCAGTTTTGTATTGGGAATACTGACAACCGATGTAACAATATTCGGCACAATAGCTAATCGTGATTCTGCTTCGGAGAAATTACTCACAAGAAAATATTTGCCATAGCCAATCACCGTCCCCGAAGAAAACGTCACCATCGTCTGTTCCACATTCTTAGAATCCAAATAGGTTAAAGACCATCCGCCGATGAAACACTCTCGAGGCATCAACTCCTCTGAATCTTCTGAATCTTCTGCTTCTTCTAAATCCTCACACGCCAGCTCCACCCATTCATCCGCGCTACTCAGATCCGTCCCTGCCCACATCACTTCAGAGATAACCGCGCGGGCATAGGCACTGGGCACAGCTCGCAGAAGCAATACAAGAAGCATGCCGATACCGAGAGTACGGAATGTACAATGCATACGAAGAAGGAATGCATTGCACAGTGCAGAGAAGATAAAGGGAATGCCTACAGTAAATTCCATAGCTAAGTATTTCGTTTTAGCCCTTATAGAAGCCTAGAAGTAGGTTCTATAGACGCATGGAACAGAAGCGTGGTTGAACGAGCGTACACCTCAATCACTCATCCCTGCTGTCAACCTCATTTTTCCGCTCTCTTCCGTACCGATGGCTTTAGAAAGCCATAAAATAGTATTCGCTCGCAACCAATAACGCGTATACAATGATAGAGAACTGTCACTCTCCGAAACGTTTCTTTAGGTACCCCTTCCAAAGCTTCATCTCTCCATGCGTTTCACTGCTCACATAATCGCGCTTCGTATACTTGCACCTCGCGGTTGAGCTTAAGGAGTGGCGGAATTTCACTTTCTTCCGCCCGAATTTTATGGAAAACACCATCGTCTATCTGATTATAGGAGCTGCGTTCCTCTTAGGCCTCCTCGTCGGCTGGTTCACCTTTTCAAAAGGAAAGAAGATCAGCACCGCCCTGCAGACCGAGATTTCCGCAAAGGAATCCAAGTTGAAAGAGATCGATCTGAAGCTCAGCCAAGCTCAGTCTTCCGCTCGTGCCGTTGAGGCAGAGGCTCGTGCTAATGCTAAAGAAATTATTTCTGAGGCGAAGATCGCCGCAAATGAGCTCACGAACAAAATACAGAAAGAACAGGCACGACTTGAAGAAAAGGAGCGCAGCATCGATGAAAAAGCGAAAAGCATCGAACGGGATCGCGTGAACCTTGATAACAAGCAGAAGGAAGTAGAAGAACTGAAAACAGAACTTGCAGAAGGTGCCGCGAAGCACCGCAGCGCCCTCGAACAGGTCAGCAAGCTCTCCGAAGAAGAAGCCAAAGCGCAGCTCTCGAAAGAACTGGAAAATGAGTACGCAGGATTCTTTGCGAAGCAAGTGAAAGCTCTCCGGGAAAAAATGGAGGTGGGCGTGGAGGAGGAAGCCAAAGATCTCCTCGCGCAAGCCATGCAACGCTACGCATCGGAGACCGCGACGGAATCCACATCGACCATCGTGCAATTGCCCAGTGACGACGTGAAAGGCAAGATCATCGGTAAGGAAGGACGCAACATCACCGCGTTTGAACAGGCAACAGGCGTGGATATCATCATCGACGACACCCCGGGAGCGATCATCATTTCCGGTTACGACCTCGCACGCCGCTATGTGGCAAAACTCGCTATGGAAAAACTTGTGAAAGACGGTCGCATCCAGCCGGCACGCATCGAGGAAATTGTTACGAAGATGAAAGAGGAGGTCGGCAAGATGATGCTCGAATTCGGGCGTAGGGCTTGCGAAGAACTCAATATTCCAAACTACCCTCAAGATCTTCTGAAAATCATCGGACGCCTCCGATTTCGCACAAGCTATGGACAAAATATCCTTAAGCATTCCGTGGAAATGGCGCACATCGGCCGCATGCTTGCCGAAGAAATCGGCGCGGACAAACAGATCGTCGTTGAAGGATGTCTTCTCCATGACGTTGGCAAGGCTCTCGACCATGAAGTGCCGGGAACACACGTGGAAATCGGTGTCGAGATTTGTAACCGCTTCAAGGTGAGGCCTGAAGTCGTCCACTGTGTAGCCGCCCATCATGAAGATATCCCGATGGCATCGCCAGAGGCATTCATTGTCGCAGCCGCCGATGCGATCTCTGGAGCACGCCCGGGAGCTCGCCGCGAATCCATCGAGTCGTACTTCAAGCGTTTGAAAGAGCTTGAGGAAGTCGCCAAGAGTTTCGCCGGCGTCTCTCGCGCATTTGCCATCTCGGCCGGCCGCGAAGTGCGCGTGTATGTGGATACGGTAAAGATCGACGATCTCGCCCAGGAAAAACTCGCCAAGGACATTGCTGAGAAGATCGAAAAGGAACTTACCTACCCGGGCGTGATCAAGGTAAACGTCATCCGGGAACGCAGAATTGAGGGAATGGCGAAATGATGATGAAAAATGGATCCATGGTAGAGACGGCACGCTGTGCCGTCTTTTCCCGAATATCGGAGACGGCACAGCGTGCCGTCTCTACCATGACGTATTGAACCATATTGCAAATTTTACAATTTCTGATACAATATGAACAATACCCACACACTCTATATGCCAACCCGTTCACAGCATATTGCCGTTGCAGGATTCCTGACGATTGCTACATTCGCGATCACGTCTGGAATTCAGAGCTCACCGGGAATCCCCGCACAACTTTCCGATCAACCAATCAATGTGTATAGCGAAACGGAAGCTGTAAACGGCGTGACGATCCATGCGGATGAACACAACATTGTAATCTGCCCGACAGGAACTGATACACCTGTGGCTACAGAAAATCTGAAAGCAACTGTGATTCGTTTCTGGGTCTACAAATACTCCGGAAAAGAACCGACCATCATCGGCACGTTCTATATCTCCCCAGGAGAACTCACCGTGCACCCGCAATACAGGAGCATGGACACACTCCGTCGCATTGTAGGAGGAGAGAGGTACTATGTGATGAGCTCGGAAACGTTGCAATTTTCGTGTAGAAGCGGACTGAATAAAATCGCCGCGTGTGGCGACGGATTTGTGGATGAAGGTACAGAGCAATGTGACGACGGAAACGACATCCCGGGTGACGGTTGCAGCCAGTGCACGAGGGACTTCTGCGAGGACAGTGATGGCGGTGAGCGATTCGAAATTCGTGGGGAAACGAAAGCCAATGCGGGGGAGACGCTTGCAGCAGCGGATACTTGCTCCGGAAATCTAGGAGAAGAAAACATGCTCTACGAGTACTCCTGCACGCGATCCAACACGATTGCAATGGCGCAGACCATATGCCCCCACGGATGCAGGGATGGCGCCTGTACGGCAGGACCGATCTGCGGCAACGGCATACTGGAACGAGGCGAAGCGTGTGATCTGTTCCATGAAGGATGCGACTGGCCAACATGCACGAGCAAGCAGGGGTACGTGTGTGCAAACAACGTATGCAAGGTGTACATTCCGACGCTCGGCGGAGATTTCGGCGGGGAAAGTGATGATGCGGGTGGAGGATCGTTCGGGGGTGATGGAGGACAAGGAGAAGAACTAAGACAAGGCGTTGTGCTCCATAGCGCAAGCATCACTGGAGCCATGTTCTCCGTAGAGTACTCAAAAAATTTCGATACCTGTGTCCACGTCTATACGCGTAACGGCTTTGCCAATCACCGCTCGAACTTCGCCTGCCTCAGCGGAAATCACATTGGAGCCCTGGTTGCCCTCTCCGATTTTCCAAATACAACGGGGATCCGGCGCGGCGCGGAGATCAAGCTCTGTCATGGCAATGACACAACTCTCTGCAGCAACTTCGTGGTGATTACCGGAGAAGAGTCGCATTCCTCTTCCGCAAGTTCTTCGGAAGATACTTCCGGCAAGATAATTTCTGTGGAGAACGCCAATCCTGATTGGGACTATTCGAGCATTCCCACAGGTAAAAGTAGAGTCGGTCAGTTCCGCTTCACCGCGGCAAGCAGTGATGCGCTTCATCCCCGCAGGAATGTGGCACTCGAGACATTGCTCTTCACGGTGAATGCAAAAAACACTGTGATTTCCACTGCAGACGATGTCCGATTCTACAACAAGGCAGACCAGACCACAAATATGAGATGCAAGGCGCTCTATCCCGATGGATCCCCATACACAGCAACCAGTATTTCCGGACTCTTCCTTGTCCTATGTGAAAACCTGCAGGAATCCATCGTGAACACGCGGATCAATCCGGGAGCATATGAAACATTCGTTCTTGAACTGAACGTCATCAATCCCTTGCTCAATAGTTCCGCATCTGCCCAATTACAGGTCAGTCTTGAGAACATCAATCTGCAAACGACGGCATTTGGTCCAGGAGAAGGCAATAGTCATGTGCGCTGGTTCAGCCTCGGCTCCGGCGGCTCCACGGAACATCTACGATTCGATATACCCACGTCCGTCGTAAAATCCACGTTCTACGAGAGTTAATAATCCCCGCAACATGCGTCGCATTTTCATCACCATCATCGCGCTCGCTACTGTAGGGGTACTCCCGTCTCCGTCGCATGCATACATGACTCCCGAGGATCTCTTCGATGTCCCCGCAGAAGCACAGACATCGGACACACCACGAACTTCAGAGGAACAGACCATACAGATGGAATTGCGCGACCGTATTTTCTACCGTAACGGCGAGACAAAGACGATTTCTCCAGAGGCGGAACCGGCAATTGCAGAAGAATCTGCTGCCCTGGATCCGACAGAAGAAGAGACTGCAGCTGTGTACGAGCCACCTACAGAACTAACCGAACCTGAACCTCTTACGGAAGAAGAGCTCCTGATTCAAGAGACTGGTGAGCAGGTACCTCATGAAGCTGCGCAGACGAGAGAATCTGTATCTCCTCCCTCGGCTCTCATTATTGCAGGAGCAGTGATCGGCGTTATTGTGCTGGGTGGAATACTGTTTATGATCTTGCGTTTCAAGAATCGTTTCCGCCCAACACTTTCCAAAGAGGCCATGGCACCGCCTCCGATTGCAGCAGGAGGAGTGAACGACTCACCCTTACTGAGATTGCAGACAGCGATGGGAGCAAAAAAATAGCGTTGTTATCCCTCAAACAAACGGTACCTCCCCTTCTGTACCTGCAACATCCTTTCTCGTAGCAATGTATCCAGAATGCTCTGAAGCCATTTCCGATGGGTTTTGGACCAATCGATGCAGATATTCTTGCCAATGGTTTCCAGGGATAATCCCGCGGCATCACGCAGTTCCTCGATCACTTTCCCACGAAAGATGCGGTTGGGAATGAAACGCGTGCCGACAAGACGCCCCGGCTCAAACGATTTGCGATTTACGATTTGCGATTTACGATTTTCAGCTCTCGCAAGTGCTTGTGGACTTGTTTTCATTATCCCACTCGCTGTCAGGGGACATGCTTCCCATTTGGGATTTCGTTTCGTCTGAATCATCGAGCCGAAATCCATCAAGGCTGCGTGCCACTCAGCCGGAGTACGAACGATATTTTTGCATTTTCCATTATGCTTTTTGCGCTCTAAGGCTGTCTGCAAAATCTCCCCTGCCAATTCCAAAAGATACGCATCGTCTTTCTTCCACATCCCATCGGGTTTCTCGGGGCCAACGAATGTCCGATGCAGAATCCGGCGGATATTCGTATCCAGACACGGCGTCGGGATGTTGAACGCAAAATTGCGAATAGCGGCGGCGGTGTAGTTGCCTATCCCCGGGATGGATTGGAGCTCCTCCATTGAAGAAGGAAAATACATGGTTTCGGGTTTCGGGTTTCGGGTTGCTGGACTTGTAACCCGCAACCCGTAACCCGCAACTATTTTCTGTGCCGCATCTCTCAATCTCAACGCTCTGCTGTTGTAGCCCATCCCCCTCCACGCAAGCAGAACCTCGCGATTGGATGCCTGAGCGAGGTTTTGAATATACGGGAATCTTTCGAGAAAATCCTTGAACACAATTTTTACTCGGCTTACCTGTGTTTGTTGCAACATGATTTCCGAAATCATCACCTTATACGCACGCAATGCAGGATCGGCATCGGGCAAATCACGCCAGGGAAGCATGCGTTTATTGTGGGAATACCACTGCCAGATGGTCTCCACAAACGCCTGAATACGAACGACGCGATTCATGGCAATGAGTATACTACGAGCTCCCATGCGCTTACTGCTCACGACCCTCTGGCAACAATTCCGTACACTACCCCACCTTATTTGGGCGTACTGCGTCTTGACGCTCGCGCTAGTCGCCGTGTGGGTGGCAGATCCCCTTCTTGGGCAACGGGTCATCGACAGCGTTGGATCGCTGGAAAGCGGAACACTTCCTCCTCATTTTCTGCGACTCTTTGGAATGTGGATGGGTGTCTCCATACTTCTGTGCGCTCTGCAGGCGCTCCACAAGTATCTCTGTTGGCGGATTATGAACCGTTCCTATATCCGCTTCATGCAGGAAAGCTACCGATCGGTGCTTGGGATGGACGTCGTGCAGCATCTGAGCCGCCGCGCGGGAGCGATCATCAAGAAGATTGATAATGCCAGCGATACGCTCTGGGATCTGGGATTCCAGATCTTCGAAGTGATCATCCCCTCCTCCATTACGGGAGTGATTTTTCTTGTGATCGCATTCCGGGTAAATGCCACCCTCACCGGCGGTATCGCAACGATGCTTGCGACATATGGGATTGCGCTTTGGTGCGTGACGACGAAAGCAGAACCACTTCAGAAACGCGTTTCGAGGCTATGGGTGAGTGTCGTCGGCCGCGCGTACGACGTTGCGACGAATATTCTTCCGGTGAAATCTTCAGCTGCGGAGAGTCATGAGCTTGAGAGAATGCGCGGAGAGTCATGAGCTTGAGAGAATGCGCTCCCTTCAAAGCCGCGCCTTCAGCCTGCAAATCCGAGCCGACCGCCTGTGGGCAACGCTTGAGGGTATCAACATGTTTATTATCCTCCGTGCCACGATCATCGGCGCGGGGCTCGCTTTAGTTGTGGGAGGGCACCTTACGCTCGGCGAGCTCTTTTTCTTCCTCTTTATCGTCTTCCGACTTGTCGCCCCCATCGAAGTCATCGGCGCTTTCCTTCCGAAATGGAACGAGAAGATGGAAAAAGTCCGGATGGGCGTGCAGATCGCCTCGCTTCCTTCGCTTGTGAAGAATCGTGCCAATGCAAAAATACTTCCGAAGATTTCCGGTGTGATGGAATTTCAGGATGTCTCCTTTTCTTATGCCGCGGCAGGCGTGATGTCCATCATGCACGATGACGAACTGGAGGAAGAGATGGATATCTTGCACGGACACACACCGGAAGAGTGCAAAGACCTCCACTGCCCCCATCATCCGAATGTGGCAATAGAGAGCGAAGAAAGTACGACAGAAGAGGAAACGCGCAAAGATCCTCCACGACGCTACGCGCTGGAACATATCCACTTCAGTGTGAAGCCCGGAGAACACATCGCCTTCGTCGGGCATTCGGGTTCTGGAAAGTCGACACTCGCATCGCTCATCAACCGTTTCTATGACGTCACCGAAGGCGCGATCACCATTGATGGCACAGATCTTCGGGATCTCGATCTCCATTGGTGGCGCGGAAGTGTGGGACTCGTGTTGCAAGATAATACGATGTTCAATGACTCGATCATCGAAAATATCCGCTATACGCGCCCCGACGCAACGGACAGCGAAGTATATGAAGCAGCCGCGCGCGCAGCCGCCCATGACTTCATTGAACGCATGCCCGACAGGTACCGCACGGTCATCGGCGAACGTGGTATTAAATTAAGTGGCGGAGAACGCCAACGACTTTCGATAGCCCGAGCCATCCTTAAAAAGCCTTCGATCGTTGTGCTCGATGAAGCGACAAGCGCTCTGGATTCAATCACCGAACGATCAGTGCAAGAAGGCATCAAGGAACTGATCACGGGTCGGACATCCTTTATTATCGCCCATCGGCTTTCCACGGTACGCAGTGTCGATCGCATTGCGATTCTCGAAGGGGGAAGATTAATCGCACTCGCGCCACATGAAGAACTCCTCAAGACCTGTGCTACGTATAAGGAGATGGTAGAACTGCAATCACACGGGTTACTAGCGGAATAGGAAATGGCTTGCCCTCCGTAGCTCCGCCCTGTCCGCCGTAGCTGTTGTAGCGAAGGTGGAAGAGCGAAGGAGGGTGGAACTCCAATTACATGGGCTGCTTGTGGAATAGAAATTCTCAAGAAAAAACGCCCACAACGCACAAATGCAGTTGACGGCCTATAAAACTCTTCCCTACACTGGCTTGGCTTTTTGCGGCTTTTTGTCCGCAACCAGATTCTCCTCAAATCCTTCCCTTTCTCCCCATGGCAGACCAGAAGAAATTCGATCGCTCTAAGACGCACGTCAACGTCGGTACCATCGGTCACGTCGACCATGGGAAGACGACCCTGACTGCAGCTCTATCCATGAATTTCTCTCCGGAAGGCGAGAAAAAGGGATATGCCGATATCGATAATGCGCCTGAAGAGCGTGAACGCGGGATCACCATCAACACCGCTCACGTCGAGTACGAGTCCACGAAGCGCCACTACGCACACGTCGACTGTCCGGGTCACGCAGACTACGTCAAAAATATGATCACCGGCGCCGCCCAGATGGACGGAGCCATCCTCGTGGTCTCTGCGGCTGACGGGCCTATGCCCCAGACTCGTGAGCACATTCTTCTTGCTCGCCAAGTCGGAGTGCCCTACATCGTCGTCTTCCTCAACAAGATCGACATGGTGACGGATCCCGAGCTTATTGAGCTTGTGGAAGTGGAAATCCGTGAGCTGCTCACAAAGTACGAATTCCCTGGAGATAAGACGCCGATCATCCGTGGCTCTGCATTGAAGGCCGTAGAGGGAGATGCCGAAAACATCCAGAAACTCAAGGATCTTCTCACAGCTCTCGACACCTATATCCCGGATCCGAAGCGCGAAATCGAGAAGCCGTTTTTGATGTCTGTCGAAGATGTCTTCTCCATCAAGGGTCGTGGTACTGTCGCCACCGGTCGTATCGAACAGGGTAAAGTGAAGGTCAACGAAGAAGTCGAAATCGTCGGTATCAGAGAGACCCGCAAGACCGTCGTCACGGGTGTAGAGATGTTCCACAAACTTCTCGACGAGGGATTGGCCGGCGATAACGTCGGACTCTTGCTCCGTGGCATTGAGCGAGAAGATATCGAGCGCGGACAGGTTATTGCAAAGACCGGCTCCATCACCCCGCACACGCAGTTCGATGCTGAGGTGTATATCCTTACGAAAGAGGAAGGAGGCCGCCACACACCGTTCTTCAAAGGATATAAGCCACAATTCTACATGCGCACCACGGACGTGACGGGCTCTGTAGAGCTCCCGGCAAACGTAGAGATGGTCATGCCTGGCGATAATATCAAGTTCGTTGTCACCTTCGGTGTGCCAATCGCGCTGGATACCGGTACCCGTTTCGCTATTCGCGAAGGCGGACGCACGGTCGGTGCTGGTGTTGTGACGAAGATCATTAAATAACATCAAACCCCGTAGCGGAGGTTCATGAACCTCCGCTACGGTACTACCCAAGAACACTCCATCCTTCCCTTCGCTCTTTTCCTCCCTTCTATGAATCCCACGAAGAAATCCGCCGCCCCGAAGAAGAAAGCCACACCGAGGGCTAAATCCGAGGCAAAAGCGGGTGAAGCCGGGGTAAAGTCCGCCGAAGCGGCCAAGAAAATGGAGTCTGGAGTGAAAGGTATTCGTATCCGTCTATCGGCTTTTGATCATATCGTCCTCGACGAAGCCGCAAACAAAATCCTGGAGACGGCAGAGCGCTCAGGCGCCATCGTCCATGGACCGATTCCCCTCCCCACAAAGATCCGTAAGTTCACAGTAAACCGCTCGACCTTCAAGCATAAAGATGCGCGCGATCAGTTTGAAATGCGCACGCACCGGAGATTGATTGATTTGGCGGAAACGACTTTTAAAACCATTGAGAGTTTGCAGAGTTTGAGCTTGCCAAGTGGTGTGGATATTGAGATTAAGATGGGATAGCTCAAGCCCATTTCTTCACCTTCAACGCTGCCTTCGCCGCATCTAATTCGGCACGTTGCTTAGAGCTTCCTGATCCTTCTGCAATTTTCTCTTCTCCAATAAAAGCTGCCGATAGGAACTTTTTATCATGATCGGGTCCTTCTTCGCTGACCACTTCATAATGCGGAGTCGTCCCGCATACTTTCTGAGCCTTCTCCTGAAACATGCTTTTTTCGTCACGGTCTTTGCCGGCGGCAAGAAGCTCGCGCAATCGAACGAGAATGAATTCGCGGCAGAAGCGTTCCGCACCATCAAACCCCTGATCGAGGTAAATCGCTCCGATCAATGCTTCCAGCGCATTGGCGAGCGTGGAAGACTTATCACGACCGCCACTCGCCTCTTCCCCGCGACTGAGATGTAAATATTCGCCAAGCTTCATTTCCTTAGCAACAGAAGCAAGGTGCTCCCCATTGACGAGAGCGGATCGGTAATTGGTGAGATCCCCTTCGGGCTTATCACTGACACGAAACAAGTATTCTGTAGCAACCAATTCGAGCACAGCATCGCCGAGAAATTCAAAGCGTTCATTATGCTTCTTTAACCCAGAACGTCGAACAGCGCTCCTGTGCGTGAGAGCCTCAACCAGGATTTCCTTATCACGAAAGGAAACACCGATAGTCTTTTCGAGGGAAACGAGGGGGGCGGGGGGCATTGTGCTCAGTGTATGAGAAATATACCTATTTTTTCTCGCCATGGGCAATCGCATTCAGCACGCCATTCACAAATTTCCCACTCTCCGGCGTCCCAAATTCCTTTGCTATTTCAATCGCTTCATTCATGACAACTGCCGGAGGAGCATCATTGCCGAAGAGCAATTCAAAGCAACCGAGCAGCAGTGTACAACGTGAGACCGGATCCATGCGGTCAAGAGTCCACCCGGGTGCATGCGTTTGTACCATTGCTTTAATCTCCTCCTCTTTCTCAAGAACTCCAGCAAGGAGCGTACTCGCAAATTCCAGATCGGCCTCTCCGTTCTGACCTCCGCAATTACGATCCAGAGATGCATCGGTATCAATAGGACGACCATCTCGCTCGAAGAGCGTTTGCATGACGGCGATGCGGGAGAGGTGACGCTTGCGAGCCATGGAAATTGAGAATGGAGAATGACCTACAGACAAGAACTGAGACTAGTATCCTTCATAATTCTCAATTTTCAATTCTCAATTCTCAATTTGTCAGACGATTGGACTCTTAAGCTTTAATCCTTGTAATTCCCTTCAAAGCCTTCCCCGCTTTGTCCTTCGGCTGTGCCGGAACGCCATACGGAGAATTAAGACGATTCCGGAGCTTCAGAAGCTGCTTACGTTCATAGGTAGCCTGATGACGATTGCCATCGCTCTTTGCGCGCCGTTTCTTTGGTGTAGGACGTTTACCCATAGGAAGTGCGGAAAGAGTAAGGAAATAGGGGGAAGATGTAAAGAAAATAGGCGGTTGTTGAATGGTTACATGGCTAAATGGTTCGCAAGCATCACCTAACCATTTAGCCATTCAGCCATTTAATCCTATATCTCCATCTACCCGCTTTGGCTCATTTCTGCTATAATGACTGGATTATGGCCATTCTCAATCTTCTGAACGAATTGGCGTCGGCACTCATTACCCACGCATCCGCGGCCGCATTCAATCCATGTCCCGTTGCAGGTTTCCCATGCCCTACTGCGACATTCTTCCCCACCTACGTGGGTAAGATAGCCCAAGGGATTGCCGGAGCGACACTAGGCATCGCGACAGGCGTGCTGATTTTCTACAGCTTGAAACTCACGGTGAGTGGAGCGGATGAAAGCTCTTCGACGGAAGTCCGTAACTCCTACCTTCATGTAATCTTCGGCGCGGTACTGGTTGTGGGAGCCTCATTCATTGCGGCAATGGTTCCGGCAACTTCCGCCGTGGCAGCCCCTGGATCCATGATCGCAAGTATTCTCGTCCCTATGAAGAACTTCTTCTTTTTCATGGTCGGAGCAGCACTCACCATCAACATCGCTTTCCAAGGGGCACGTCTCATTACCGCACAAGATGATAGCGCGGCAGGATCAGCGCGACAGGGACTGATCAAGGGAATCATCGGACTCACAGCAGTGCTCCTTGCAGGCGTAGCGGTAAATGCATTTGGTTTCGACTCCATCACAGGTGCTCCTATCGCACCAAGCAATGTACTCTTCGGTACGGAACTCACCGGCATCGGCAGCTTTATTATCACGATTTTCGGAGCGCTCTCTGTCGCGTGCATCGTCGTTGCCGGCTTCTTCCTTGTTGTTTCCGGAGACGAACAGCTGAAAGATCGATCGAAGAAAATCATCATTACGACGGCCGTCGCGATCATTGTCGTCATGGCCTCGTACACCATTCTCAGCATCTTCTTCTAAATGACCTCTCTCGCATTCCTCACCGGCATCATTCTCGCAACGCTTTGGGGAGATTCCGCGCTCGCAATGGATGTGAGTGGTGCAATCGCTGCCGTGGGTCCCACACTTTCCGCGGGCGGTGGGAATTTCGGTGGCATCGTGAAATCCGTCGCCGAAAGTTTTATTCCCCTTGTGGCAGGAGCCGCACTGCTCGCAATGACGATATCCGGATTCTTCCTGGCAATCAGTGGAAATGAACAGCAAACGACGATGGCAAGAAGGGTATTTCTCAGTAGTCTTGCGGGACTTGCACTGATTAATTTGGCAAGCATCTTCGCCTCGTCACTGATTTCCAACACCTTCAGCGTTGATCCGGCCACTCTTGCTCCTGGAGGCTCTTCCATTCTCAGCAATCCAACCGGTTCTGCAACAAACATTCAAACGGAAGCCTTGGGGCTCGTCGCATTCCTCGAAGTCCCGCTCGGCATCCTCTGCGTCATCATGATCATCATCAGCGGGATCCGCGCCATCGCCAATTTTGGATCCGAAGATGGTGTTGCTCAGCTGCGACGTACGGTGCTCTTTGTTGTTGCAGGGTTCATTCTCGTGTTTTCCCGCATCTCTCTCGGAACGGGAATCGCCAGCGGCAGTCCCACAAACATAATCAATCTCCTCCTTTCGACCGTGACGAAAATCATCGCCTTCGCAGGCGCAATCGCCTTCGGAATGATCGTCTACGCGGGTGTCCTCATGGTCGTCAATATCGGACGTGAAGAACAATACACGAAAGCAAAAACACTCATTCTCAGAGTTGGCATCGGCCTCATCATTATCTTCGCCAGCGGGGGAATCGTGTATCTGCTCACGAGCCTAGTATAGAAAAAGATGTGAAATTGCCAGTTCTTGTAGGGGCATAGCGCGCTATGCCCCTACCACGCTTTATGCTTGTGACAGTTGCTCAATGACTGCACACGCTCTGCGGATATCTGCGACATCGTGCGTTCGGATATACCTTGCACCGTTCAATGCAGCAATCATGGAAGCGGCAATCGTCGCTGGCAGGCGTTCGGACACCGGTAGATTCTCTGATCCTGCAAGAAATGATTTGCGCGAGGGGCTTATAAACAAAGGACAATCGAGATCTTTGAACTCTGATAAACGTGCAAGGATCTCATACGAATATTTGGGAATACTGCTGACAAAATGCCCAAGACCTGGATCGAGGATAATGCGATCTGCCGGAATCCCTGCGGCAATTGCTGCATCACGGCGCGCTTTCAGGAATGCGCGGATGGTTGCGACAACGTCTTTGTATTGCGTTTCTGCAATAGTTGTCCGCGGGGTGGAATCTTTGGAATACATCAAGACCAGCAACGGTATTTGCGATTTGCGATTTGCCTGCCCTGAGATATTCGAATGGGCGATTTGCGATTGAGCAATGGTTCCAAACATCTCAGCGTCCCCCCTCCCAGCCGTCACGTCATTGACCATCGTTACCCCAGCAGCAATCGCCTCTCGCGCAATAGCCGATTTATAGGTATCGACGGAAAGCTTCGCTTCCGGAAATTTCTTATGGATCGCATCAATGACGGGAATAACGCGTGCCAACTCTTGCTCAAGAGAAACATCCTTCGACTTCGGACCCGTCGATTCCCCGCCGATCTCGATCCAATCTGCACCTTCTTTGAGCATCTCCTTTGCACGCTTCAAGGCCGCACCAACGGCATTCCACATTCCTCCGTCATAATAGGAATCTGGGGTGACATTGAGGATGCCGACGATCTGGAGATCCGATTGCATAGATCCATCCTACGTCCCATAGCAATGAGAAAAAACTGATCTCCGTACGTTGTGATCATTTTCTATCCAATAACCTTGATCAATCGTAAAAATGATACATAGTATTCATCGTGCGTATGGCGGACAGTATGCGACAGGAACCCGGCTCAAGATCAATGGAGAAGATCCAAGGTGTGACGACAAAGGAACAACCTTCTGCTGGAGTCGTTCCACAATTGACAGAGGATGTTGCAGGGGCATGCACGTACATCGTGCAGCAACCTGCTGCGCCGTCGGAAGAACGCAGTGAGCGCACTGATACTCTCCGCTGGGCGGCTCACACGCTCCTTCCACTCCTTGAGGATGCATGCAATGGCGATGATGCTGCATGGGAAATGGTGAGGCAAATACTCAGGAAACGGGGTATGGACATGAGGTCATCTGAAGAGGAATCATCATCGGGAGACGCAATAGACTCTCGATCATCTGCCCGATTGAGAAAGATCGCGGAAGTGTTAATGGTGATAAATACAAGATTGCTTGCTCCTCATGACTTGCAGTTGACCTATGCAACGCACCCACAGCAAGGAGTCATCGCCCTTCCACAAAGACAAGAACAAATGCCCATGACCACCATGGGTGTGTACGATGTACAGTCACGTGGAACGGTATCCTTCCCGGATATTTCTGTACCCATCACATTTGTGCAACTCCTCTCTGCGCGCGGTAAAGCACAATCCTACTATCCTCATTACGATCTGTATACGCGGAGCGTGGTGATGCCCACAGATCTCCTGCATCAGCATTATCTTTCTCTGCGGAATTTTCGGAGGAACCCACAAGAGCCCGCATTTGTCGGTGATGCAAGGGGTCGACACGCGCGACGCGTCAAATCGCTGTACAACAATCCGGATACCGAGTGGCTTCCAGATAATGTCCACGCAACCCTCTTGCATGAAGTGCGTCATGCAGTCACTGACCTGCGTTTTGGATTGAAGAATTGGCCGTGCAGTCCATTGGAAAAAATGGAAAGATTTCTCAAGCCAAAGAGTGTGCTTCGTACCTATATCGATAGCGCAGAGGATGAATACGAAAGAGAAGTATTCGCTACCAGCCTGGACGAACTTGCGGCAGAGATGACGGCAGCGGTCTTGAGTGCTGATCCAAGGACTATCCTTTCTGCGTGGCGTACAACCATCGAAATTGATGATGTCACTGAAGAAGGAGCAGACGGCTACGCATTCTCTTCAGCATTGTTTCCAAGCCGCGAAGTCGCACATATCGGCACTCTCCTCTTGGCGCAAAAAACCGGAATGATCCGTCATGTAAAAACTAAAGTATCAACAACGACACTGGGTCGCCTGTGGCAAGCTTGTACCAATACAGAATCTCTTCTCGAGTTTCAACCAAAACTCTTAATAGAGATCATGGCAAAACTGGAACAAATGGATCCGCAGTACATTCGCGATGCTCTGCGGAGTATATATAACGAAGACCATTTTCTCGGCGGTCCCATCGATGAGGAGCCACTGCAACGGATGAAAGGAATGGTTCCTGCAATGGCAGCCGTATAACAAATACGGCTCTCTCCACCCCTCAATGTTTCCACGCTTTTTCTCTGTACTCCCCCACGCACCGGTGCGTATTGAAATACCCGATCAATCCAATGCTTCTCTTCATTCTCCGAATCCATCGAACGTGGTTTTCATACTCAAATTCCGGAATCACTTCGTATTGGAGCTGTGTGTAGAGATCTTCGGCATCCACATGCGTCGTTTCCTCGGCATCGGGTAAGGCAGAGGCGAGGGGCCCTATCCTCCATCCCGCTTCGGGATCCATCGCAAAGGCTTCGATCCACCAGCCGTCGAGCGTGGAGAAATTCAGCACGCCGTTCACGCAGGCCTTCATGCCGGAAGTCCCGGAGGCTTCATGGAGACGCATCGGCGTATTGAGCCAGACATCAGCGCCTCCTGTGAGAAGAGATGCAAGATCGGGATTGTAGTTGGGTACATAGACAATCCGTACGCTGTCTCTGAGCTTCTTGCTCCGCTCGATCATGCGCTGGATCACCCCTTGTCCAAAGGGATCTTGGGCATGTGCGTTCCCCGCGTGAATGATCTGCACTTTGCCCTGGCACACTTCGCGCAGGCGCTCCAAGTTGGTATAGAGGAGTTCCGGGCGCTTGTAGGAAACCACACGACGCGCGCTGGCGATTGTTAATCTATGAGGATCTAAAGGAACATCAGTGAATTGGTTTGCATGAGCAATGAGGCGATCTTTGGCAAGCTGATGCATCTTCCAGAGCTGGTCATCCGGAAGTTCCCGGCACTTTTCCGCAAGAAGCTGCGGGCTTTGCCGCCACCCGTGAATGTAGGAATCATAGAGATTCTGGAATTCCGGAGCGGTCCAGTGGACATGATGCACGCCATTGGTGATCGTATCGACAGTCGCCCACGGAAACATTCTGCGGGAAACCTCTCCATGGACTTTGGAAACGCCGCAGGTGTAGCGACTCATACGGATGGCAAGCTCCGTCATGGAGAGGCGATCCTTGCCCGCGATGCTGCGGATATGCCACGGCAGCTGATCCCCTGCGATCCTGAATGCCAAGTCGTAATCAAAGACGTCGTGACCGGCAGCAACGGGAGTGTGTGTGGTGAATGCGCAGGAACGCTTCACGTCATCGTTATTCCAGTTGCGCTCTCGGAGCAGTTCCAGAGTGAGAAAAGCCGCATGGCCTTCGTTCATATGAAACGTGCGGATATCGCTATATCCCATTGTCCGCAGCATCTTCACGCCACCAATGCCAAGAACGATTTCCTGCTTTAAGCGCATTGCTCCGTCTCCGCCATATAAGTGACTGGTGATTTGCCGGTCTTCCGCTGCATTTTCGGAGAGATCCGTGTCGAGGAAAATAATGGGAATGGTTACGGATGATCCTTGAAGATCATAGATCCACGCCCCCACATGCACCGTCCTTCCTTCGCACTGCACCGTCACCTGCTCGGAAGCTTTGCGAAGGATCTGTGGCGGATTCCACGACACGGGATCATACCGCTGCGTCCCGTTGCTATGAATCGTCTGACGCATGTAGCCGTGCTGCCAGCAGATCGTGACACATGCGGCGACGACGCCCGTATCGGCTGCAGAACGCATGATGTCGGCGGCAAGCATCCCGAGACCCCCTGCAAACGTGGGCATACGGCTCTCCAGCCCGATTTCCATTGTGAAGTACGCGACAGTGAGGGGACTTTTTGGCATTCGTATCATTATATCATAGAATTGAGCTAATCTCATGCCAAAAATCGACCCTCGCATTTTTCGGGCTTATGACATTCGAGGCCGTGCCGGTGAGCAGATTACAGAGGAAGCGGCAACCCTTATCGGCATAGCATTTGGGGAAGAGGTGAAAAAACGAAGCGGGAATGCACACCCAAAGATTGTTGTTGGACGGGACGCACGAGTGAGCAGTCCTGCGTTGCTCGAAGCATTGAACAATGGGTTGCAGGTTGCTGGTTGCAGAGTTCTCGATATGGGAGAGACGCCGAGTCCGTTGAATTACTTTACGATCTGTAGATTAGAACTCGATGGCGGAGCACAGATCACGGCATCGCATAATCCAGGGCACGATAACGGGATCAAGTTGCAGCTCAAGGATGCGGAAGCGTTTGCGGGGGAGAATTTGCAGCGTCTTCGCGAAAGTATAGAGCAAAAAGGAAAGAGGAAAGAGGTGTCAGCAACCAGCAACCAGCAACCAGCAACCGAAAACATTGATGCGATTACTCCGTACATAGAGCATCTTCAAAAAATGTTTGGAGGGATTGGGAGAGGAATGACAGTGGTTGTGGATTGTGGAAATGGAGTCGCAGGTCCGGTGTATGTGAAAGTTTTGAAAAATACTGGAGCCCGTGTCATTGAGTTATTTACCGAGCCCGATGGGAATTTCCCAAATCACCCAGCGGATCCGAGCAAACACAGTACACTCAAAGATTTGCAAGAAACCGTACGCAAAGAAAAAGCGAATCTCGGTCTTGCCTTTGATGGAGATGGAGATCGACTTGGCATCGTCGATGAGAAAGGAATCGCCATCCCGGCTCCCCTGTCGTTTTCACAGTGAGCAATTCTTCGATTCTCGAAACGGAAATCAAAAAATACGGCGGCAAACCCGTGATGTGTAAAGTCGGACATTCGTTTGTAGAGCATACGATGCGAGAGCACGGCGCAAAGCTCGGCGGCGAGCAATCGGGGCATTTCTTCTGTGAAGAGGATTACTACGGATTCGATGATGCGCTGGTCGCAGCATTGAGAATAGTAAAAATACTTAGCAACCAGCAACCAGCAACCAGCAACTCCCCAAATTTCTCAGAACTATTCCAAAATTTCCCGAAGGTATTCCAAGCTCACGAACGTCGTCCCCACTGTCCCGATGACCGCAAAGGAGCAATCATCACATCCATAACCGAATATTTCAAAAAACACTATCCAGTAAATACATTAGACGGCGTGCGGATTGATTTTGGAGAAGGGGCATGGGCGGGAATCCGGCAGAGTAATACTTCCCCGTGTATTTCCATTTGCATGGAGGCAAGGAGTCGGGAGAAATTGCAGGAAGTGGAGGAAATAGTTCTCAAGCATTTGGGGGCATATCCGGAAATACATGATCTTTGAGAGGAGCGGAAAATCGCGATCTTCCGCTTCGAAATTGGTGGCTGGAATTGGCTATTATTAGGGATTGTTCCCAATCATTGAACATTTTTTTTGTTCAAGAGCGTAACACCTGCTACACTATCCGTCGCTATGGGACTTTTCCGCAAGCGGCCAAAACCAGAAAAGCAGGTGAAGCGCCTGATTGTCGGATTTATTTTAGGTGCAGCGATCAGCTCCATCATTGGGAAAAAGCTGACAGAGATTGAGGAAGAGAAGGAGGGAGAACAAGAGGAAAGATAATCGTAATACGAACCACCATCTCACGACCTCACGATCTCCCGATCACTCGTCGAGTTCTCCCACCAAGCTCTTCTCGATAATTTCCTGTAATCTCTTCGGATTTTTTGTCTGTCCAAGAGCCCACATCAGTTTCACAATCGCGCATTCAAAGGTCATATTTTTCCCGCTGATCACACCAATGCGCTCAAGAGTTAATTGTTTCCTGTAGCGGTGAAGATCCACTGTGCCGCGCACGAGCTGCGAGGTAATGACAATGGGAATTCCCTTTGCGGTAGCTTCCTTGAGCCAAGGAATGACGCCTTCGGAAAGCATTCCCGGGCCGTAGGTACGCAGCACGATTCCATGGGGATTGCTTGCAAGAACTGCATGAAAATATTCTTCGCGTAGCCCCGGGTGGAGGGTAAGCAAGACCACATTGGGATCAAATTTCGGACGGCATTCGAGCGTTCGTTTTCTGCGGACAAAGCGCCATGGGTGAAGTTTCACTTCGATATTGAATTCCGCAAGCGGCGGAAACTTCGGACTGTCGAATGTGCGATCAATGGATTGATCGATTTTTTTGGCACGGCAACCGCGTAGGACTCGTGGGCCGAGAACGACTGCCACTTCCGCAAGATCCAGCTGCGCGGCGCGGATGGCATGGA
>VMGQ01000005.1 GCA_007376635.1 Candidatus Peregrinibacteria bacterium Greene1014_49 | reverse complement strand
ATGGATCGGATTTTAGGATACAGAAGCTGCTGCTTGCCGTAAAAATGCGCGAGCTCCTCACTGTCTTCCAGACTCAGCGTAATCTTTCCTTTGAGGAATTCCTTTGCTCTCGAAAGTTCTTCTCCGGTAATCCCTTTTTCCCGACATTCTGAGTACTCATTCAAAATTAATGTAATGGCTTCATGGAGACGCGACTGGTCGACTCCGGCGCGCGTGGAAAGACATCCGGCATCCAGGTAACTGTCGGTCTCTGTGGAGATGTAGTAGCAAAGCCCCTTCGCCTCGCGGATATTCAGAAACATCCGAGAGCTCATATTGCCACCAAGGATGATCGAGAGCAGCTTGTGACTAAAGTGTTCTTTGTCGAGCGCGGAAATACCCGGTACGCCGAGCACGAGATGTGATTGTTCTGTTTTCTTCGTCCTGAGCCACACACGCTTTGTCCCAAATGTCCTGTGAGGAGCGAACTCCTTCGCTTTCTTCCCACTGATACTCCCAAAATATTTTGTAGAAAGCTCCATCGCCTGCTTCGAATCAATCTTCCCGCCAAAGGTCACGACAAGATTGTCCGGTGTGTAGAGCTCATCTTTGTGCTTCTGAAAGTCCTTCTGCGAAACGCTCTGGATGACGTCTTCCGTGCCAATTGTGTCCCATCCGAGCGGACAATCTCCATACAGCAACAGCTCAAAATCCCATCCTGCGCGGTACATCGGCGTGTCTTCGTACATCCGTGCCTCTTCGATGATCACTCCCCTTTCCTTCTCGATTTCCTCTTGGGGAAACGTGGCATTGACGAGCATGTCACTGAGAACATCACACGCGAGATCCGCGTGCGTCGCGGCAACCTTAACGTAGTATCCCGCGTATTCTTTCCCAGTAAAGGCATTGAAATCCCCACCAATGCCATCGATCGCCACACTGACTTCCTTCGTATTGCGGAACTTCTTCCCTCCCTTGAAAAACATGTGCTCAAGAAAGTGCCCTATGCCGGTATCCTCCTTGGTCTCATAACGAGAACCTGCCCCGGCAAAGACCAGAACTGTGACGGATGCAGTTCCTTCCGTGGTGGCAGTGAGGACGGGAAGACCGGAGGAAAGACTATTGAGAGAATACATGAGGAAGGTTGGGGATGGAGAATGGCTTGCCGGCCGTAGCCGTGGCGAAGGCCGGAGAATGGAGAATTACGCGTATTTTGTCACTTTTCACTTTCCATTCTCCATTTTTTCGCTACGCTACGCCAGCAATGTTAGCCAAATTACGCTGGAGAAAACGGGTACGTCGGCACGGGTTCCTTCGCAGGAGCAAGACACCGAATGGACGCAAAGTCCTGAATAGGCGACGTGCACAGGGGAGAAAGAGGGTGGTGGTGAATATGAAGAAATGGAAATAACACGATTTACGATTTGGTATTGATGATTTACGATTTGCAATCGTAAATCAGAAATCGTACATCGTAAATTTGTCCTGAGATGGGTGCTACAATCCTCCCGATGTCCCTCTTCCTCCAACGCCTCACCGGCACCCTCTTCTCCCTCCTCGCCGGAAGCTATTTCCTCGGATACCTGCTGCTCAGAAATAGCATCGGCGGCGTCTGGCCGGGTTGGTGGATGCAAGTTGCAGATCTACCGCTGGCACTCGTTGGAATCCTCTATGGTGGCACGAGTTTCTACCGGACAGTGCATCATGGAGAAAAAGCATCTTGGGTAAAGCTGATCATTATTGCGATTCCGCTCATCGCAATATTCGCCGCATTGGTAATACTAAATTTTTGGACAATCCTGCCCGTGCCTCAGGCATCCCACCCCTCATAATCCACTTCCATCTCCGGACATCCGTGAGCGATATTCGCTGAGCGTGCTGCAAGAAACAAATAATCACCAAGCCGATTCAGATACATCTGCACTTCTGTAGTAGTCCCCTCTTTCTCAGCAAGGAACACAACGCACCGCTCGCTGCGCCGGCACACGCTCCGTGCCTGATGCAGCAATGCTCCCGTCCTTGAGCCACTCGGAAGAAGAAATTTTCTTTGAGGCGGCAATGATGATTCTAATGCTGTAATCCATCGCTCCACGGCAGCGGTGTGCTCGGGCAGTACGCGCGGAACAGAAACAGCGACATCCGGCGTCGCCAGATCGCTTCCGACGATGAACAACGCATTCTGTGCAGCAGTGAGTTGCCAGCGAATGACAATGGGCAGATCCACTTCGGCCAACACCACGCCCAATACTGCATTTAATTCATCGACAGTGCCATAGGCATTGATGCGGGCATTGGCTTTGGAAACGCGACGCGAACCATAGAGTCCTGTCATTCCTGTATCGCCGGTTTTGGTAACAATGGACATGGGCTTAGCAGTATAACCGATTACGATTTACAATTTGTGAATTTACGATTTACAGCTGCAAACAGCAAATCGTAAATCATCAATCGTCAATCATAAATGGTCAGGCCACCCCCTTCATAAGATTTTCATGAGCCTTCTTCACCTCCTCCTCCGTCAACGTCCTTTCTGCCGAACGATACGTGCACCGCACCGTCACATTGTACTGCTCCTTCTGCAGGGGCTTGCCGCTGTAGATATCGGCAACTTCAACGGATTCCAGAAGTGGTGACGATGTACGGATCTTTGCGAGAATCTTCTGTAATGCCTTGCTCCGATCCAACGTCATCGTCACGTCGTAGGTAATCGCCGGATATTGTGGGACGGACTTGGCATGGCGAGGACTCGGAGCAATCGCGAGCAGTGCATCGAGATTGATCGTCACCGCAGCAGTCCGATGTGGCAGGTCGAAGCGCTCGCGGACAGCGGGGAGCACCTCAAACAAAGCACCCACTTCCTTTTTAGCAACAAAAATGGATGCACTGCGACCCGGATGCGCGACGGCATTCAGCTGTCCTTTACTTGGCTCCAGTTCAGCAATGTATCCAACGTGATTGAACGCCGCAGTGATATCCCGCTTGAGACGTAGGAATGGTTCGGTCGCAGGGGTCGTCTCGATGCGACTGGCAAGCAATGCTCCGAAAGCGAGCACCTGGCCATTGGGAGTAAAAATATTACCCCAATGGAATGTTTTAAGTGCGTCATCAACGCGCAGCATATTGTGCGATGCATGTTCTAGAAGCTGCGGCATCACACACGGCTGCAAAAGACTCACTTCTTCACCAATCGGATTGCCTAGCTGCACGCACTGCTCCGGATCCATATTGCACTTTTTCACCAATTCCGGACTTAGCAGGGAAAGCGGCAGTAATTCAAAATATCCGAGTGCTCTAAGAGCATCGCGCAGATGATGAATGCGCTGATCACGCGCAGGAGGTGTGATAGAACCTTCCGGAATAGTGACCGGAATCTTGTCGTAGCCGTAGATGCGGCCAACTTCTTCGGAAAGATCATGCTGCCCTTTAAGATCTTTCAATCTCCACAGTGGTGGCGTTACAGAGAGTGTGGCACCTTCCTCCCCTTTCTGCCTTTTCTCCCCTTTTACTGTGCATCCCAGATCCTCCAAAATCTTCACGATCGTCTTCTCCGTGATATCCGCACCCAGTCTCCCCTCGCAATACGCAGCAGAAAATGTAATGGATTTTGCGGTTCCATTATCACCCACGGATTCCAGCTTCGATGCAACCCGCGCACCCGGGGCAAGCTCCAGAAGCAACTCCAATGCGCGGAGGAACCCTTGTTCGGTCGTGATATGCGGCACGCTCTTTTCATACACCGTCGCCGCATCCGTCCGGTGCCCGGTTGCGATGACCGTAGAGCGGATGGAAACCGGATCGAGCGATGCGCTGTGCAGATAAATTCTTCGCGTCGAGGGCTTCGTGGAGCTCCGGAGTCCTCCCATAATCCCAAGCATGTCAAAGATGCCCTCTTCATCACTGAGCACCAATGCGCCCGCGGGAAGTTTCCACTCCTTGCCATCGAGTGTAACGATCTTTTCCCCCTCCTTGGCTTTGCGCATGTGCACATCACCCTTGAGATCATCAAGATCGAAGCTGTGCAGCGGCACGCCGACTTCGGCTGCCACATAGTTGGTGATATCGACCGGCAGACTGATCGACCGCCATCCCACAGCCTGCAAACGCTTTTTCATCCACTCCGGCGTTTCGCCGATGCTATCTACCTCGACGACACATGCACAGTACCGCGGCATCAGTTTTTTCTCCTCCACAAGAAATTGGAATGGCAATGCGGTCTTTGTGAATTTCGGACTCTTAAACTCTGGCTGCCTGCCCTGAGCGGATTCGAAGGGTTTCTTCCACGTCGCAATCCCCATCGCGCAGCATTCCCGCGCAAATCCGATATGCGAAAACAGATCCGCCCTGTGCGTAATCGCATGATTATCGATATGAAAGATGACATCATCCATTCCCAATGCCTCTCTCAATGGAGCACCAAATCGCAAATCATCAATCGCAAATCGCAAATCGATCACTGGCCTTTCCCCCTCTTCCTTCTTTGCTGGAAACATCGCCTCCAGTTCCAGCTCTTCCGCAGCACAGATCATCCCCTCACTTATTTCCCCCCGAATCTTCGCTTCACGTAATACGATCTCTTCATTTCCATGCCGAACCGTGGCTCCCACGTGAGCAAATGCTACGAGCATTCCTTCGCGCAGGTTCGTTCCGCCGCAAACAATATTTTTTACACCGCGATCCGTTTCGACTTCACAGAGATTCAGCTTATCCGCATTCGGATGCTTGCGAAGGTTGCGCACTTTTCCAACGCAGCAATCTTTTAAGTACTTACCTTGAATTTCAATCTCATCGACTTCGCCGACATGCGCTGTCAGGCGACGAGCAATCTCCTCGGGATCGGAGATCCCGAAAGTCACATAATCTGAAAGCCAGTGCAGAGAGAGCTTCATCGATAGGAGTGTATCAGTGGACGAGTGTAGGAGTATACGCTACCCTCACATCCACTATGACTCTCCTTAAAAAGAAGAACACCACCGGCTCTGCGAGCGCATGCTCCGTTTTCCTCGGCCTTGTGGCCTTTCTGCTCCTGCTCACGTCGCTCGCTGCGATGATGGGTGTCGTGAATACGCACCTTACGAGTGGCGGCATCGCCTTCGGCGGCAGCGGCGCTTCTCTCGCGCTCATTGCCTTTGCGATCAATATCGCATTCTGCACGAAGATGTTGTGCTGCGTATGCGGTCACGATAAGAAATAGTCGATCGTAGGAATATCATTCGTAACCGCACCCTTGCACTAGCCGCACCCCTGCAGGGGTGCGGCTATTTGTGATTACCTGAAGAATTCATAATGCGTTACGCGGAATATTTGTTACAGTTCCCTGCACGGAGAGGTCGCATAGTGGCCTAGTGCGCACGCTTGGAAAGCGTGTAGACCTGAAAGGGTCTCGGGGGTTCGAATCCCCCCCTCTCCGCCATTTCACCAAAAACCGCACCCAGGAATGGGTGCTCTCATTGTGCATCTAATTTTCAATTATCAATTCCCCCGTCCTTTCCCACGGTTCCCGATACTCCAGCCCTAGTTTCTCATAAATATCCCTCTCTTCCTTTGAAGCAATCACCTTCCCTTTCGCATCAAATAATCCGTACTCGCTGAGTTTCCACCCTTTCTTGATCGCGACGATGCGCATGGCGATGTTGTGTTCTTTGGATCCAGTGAAGTAAAGCAGGGCAGATCCCCATTGATCTTTGGATACGAACCGGACATCGACCCGAATCCCAGATTGCAGATCGAAAGATAATTTCTTGTCACCTTGCGCAACGATGTTACGGACAAATGGTAGATTGGAAATCGCCTCCGAAACGGCAGTAGGTGATTTTGTGACCACAAGAATATCTATATCGCCGACGGTCGTCTGCCTGCGCCGATACGATCCGGCAGCTTCCGCACGTTGCACACCCGGAACACTACGAACGTTCCTCAATAATATTTCCACATCACCTTCCACACTCTCCCTGGCAAACCGAGTGGATCTCTCTTTCGAGCGGCCGGCACTCTCCAGAATCTTCTTTTCGATGACTTCAGAAAAACGAGAAAGTGACCGTAGCTTTCCGGCCTTAGCAGCGGCTATAAGCTCTGGAACTGTAGTAATGCCTAGTTCTTTCTGAATAAGAATAGCACGCTTGGGTCCAAGGTTTTCCACACCCATCAGCTCTGCACTCACTCCCCCACTGCTGCGCCGCAGCTTTTCAAGTGCTTCCATTGTTCCTTTCTCCAAATATTCCACAATCTTTTTAGCTGTCGCCTCACCGATGCCAGGGAGTGCCTTCAATTCCTTCACACCGCCATAGGTACTCACATCCTCCGGTAATTCTTCAATGGTTTTTGCCGCACGAAGATACGCGCGGATTTTGAACGTCACGTTTGCATCTTCCATGCCCGCACCTGCTTGGAGGAGGGCAGCGATTTGACGGAAGAGCGCGGCGATCTTGGCGTTGTGCACCACACAAACATTCTACTACGCCGTCGGGCGATCTCTATCAAATCTGTCGCCCATATCCCTTCGTTGCCGCGCTCGTTCATTCTGAGAAGAATTCACTTTGGAGCGTTTCAGCGCATTTTTTAATGCCCTTCTGGAATCATACTCCAATTGGTCGATATCCTTTTCGAAACGTCTTCCTGCCATCACTGATAGTCCTGCTCCATTCACTCGCGTGATCTCTTCAACCATGCTCAAGCGCAAACCGCCCGCTGTCTGCTCAATACAAGCACGAAGTTCTTCATCACCTGAATGCTGCTCCAATAATTCCCGGAGACGCGTACTTAAAGAAGCAACAAGAGGATGGCTTGAGTGCGTGTCATTCGAAGTGTCGACGAGATCAACATCTTCAGCAGGGAGCTCGGAACCAGACATGGAATGGAAGGGGGAAAAGCTACAAACGATCTGCTCTGAAAAGAGGGGAAGGGGTCTCAAAGAGACCCCACCTGTACTGCAGAAATGACCGAGTGATTGCAGTACAGGCTTCCCCTTCTGTCGCTGAACAAGTCAGGACAGATCGTTTGGGGCGAAGTGATGATGGAAAGGAGCAAAGAGAAACCTAATCTGAAGATAGCTGCCGAGTCCGTGGATAGAACTCGGCAGCAAAAGGTGGATCGACAATCGATCCGAACAAGTGGGGAGTGCAGCGTTCAGCGGGGGGTGCGCGGCTTTGCAGCCTTGCGAAGTTTCTTTTCTTTTTTGAGAACGACAAGGGCGTCCTCCTCGGTGGCATTGGTGCCCATCGCTAAGCGTACTGCAGTGACGTGCTTCTTCCGTCTCGAGGTCATAAGCGAACTCCCACAAAATATAGTCCTGACTCTTCCCGGAATGGGAATAGAAGCCCGAGGGCTCCCTATTGAACTCCGTATCCAACGAAAGTTCAGAGCAGGTTTCTCATTGTTCGATGATGTAAATGATCAACCACAAAGCGCCTTCCTTGGGGGTGGGAAGGGAAGCTTCTCTCTCCGGAATACTCTTTACGCAATCCCTTCCGACTGCTTAAAGCAGCGAATGAAACGTGCCGGAAAGAGGAAATGGGGAGCGTTCACGTTACAGGCATTCTAGTGAGGTTTTCCTGTCTGTCAATACCCCTGTACCGGCGCAGCGGTACGGGGTGTAGGGGGGTATTTTGGCTAATGGATGAAAGATAGAGGGATTGTTGTTGGAAATATAAACAAACAAGAAGACGCAACAGCGTTGCGTCTCTACGGTGGATGTTTCTCGGTAAGGCAAATCACCATTATAAAGTTTTCATGAAAAGCATCCAATCTAACTATCCCTCTCCCCGTGGGAGAGGGTTGGGTGAGGGTGCTACGTCCCCTCCTTCCAACTCTTCAAATACTCCTCCTGCTCAGTGGTCAGCCGATCTATCTTCACTCCCATAATCGCAAGCTGCGCCGCAGCGATCTGCTCATCGATCTCTGCGGGAAGTGTGATGACTTCGGGCTTGAGCTTGCCCTTGTTCTTTACGAGATACTCACAGGCAAACGCCTGCCCGAGGAAACTCATACTCATCACTTCGCTCGGATGCCCCTCGGCGGACGCCAGGTTCACGAGCCTCCCCTCTCCCGCAACGTAGATGATACGACCATCTTTAAGCATGTATTCATCCAAATAATGCCGCACACGACGCTTGCGGCGCGCCATCTTTTCCAGAGCCTTCAAATCGAGCTCACAGTCGAAGTGTCCGGAATTTGCGAGGACTGATCCGTCTTTCATTGTTTCGATGTGTTCGTAGCGGATGACATTCAGATTTCCTGTGACCGTGATGAAGAGATCGCCAATGGGAGCAGCTTCACTCATAGGTAAGACACGATGTCCGTCCATCGCAGCCTGAAGCGCTGCAAAAGCATCGACTTCGGTGACAACGACATTGGCTCCGAGTCCTTTGGCGCGCATTGCGATTCCTTTGCCGCAGCTGCCGTACCCGACGACGACAACGACTTTGCCCGCGATCAGGAGATTGGTTGCGCGGAGGATGCCATCGAACGTCGACTGGCCGGTGCCGTAGTAGTTATCGAAAAGATGCTTCGTTTTATTGTCATTCACCGCAATCATCGGAATTTTGAGCGCACCATCACGAACCATCGAATGCAGACGGATAATGCCGGTCGTCGTCTCTTCGCAGCCTCCGATGAGTTTTCCGAGAAGATGCGGATGCTTCGTGTGGATTTCCGTCACGAGGTCGCATCCGTCGTCGATGGTGATATCCGGCTCGGTCTCGATGACGGCCGTGAGGAACTTGTAGTAATCTTCCGTGCTCTCTCCCTTGTACGCCCACACAAGAACACCATCTTCCTCGGCGAGCGCCGCAGCGATGTCATCTTGCGTACTCAAGGGATTGCAGCCGGTGATCGCCACTTTCGCCCCCCCATCTCTGAGGGTTCGCACTAATATTCCCGTTTCTTTCGTCACATGCAGAGCCATGCCGATGGTAAGACCTTTGAAGGGTTTTTCTTTGGCAAAACGTTCGCGCAAAAGCATGAGCGCACCCATGCGCTTCTCGGCGATTTCGAGATTCAGTTTTCCTTGAGTAGCCAATGAAGGGTCTTTCACATAAGACATCTGTGGCAAGATACAAGATACAAGATGCAAGATACAAACAAGATTCAGCACCAAAATTACAAATCTCGACTCGAGACTTTAGGATTTGGATCTGGGATTTGTTTGTATCTTGCATCTTGTATCTTTAAAAACCTCATTTGGGCAACACATCACCATATGCTTTCCGTGCCCGCTCCCACACTTCCTCAAGATCCAAACTCTCCATCAACGTTCCCTCAATCTCCACAACTTTTGATCCCATTGCCGCTCCCAATTTGCAACAAGCACTGAGATCCCACTTCTTTTCGAGACCAAATAATAGTCCTGCACGGAACGCATCCCCCGCTCCTGTGGGATTCACGACCTGGTCTGCGATGCATGCAGAAATATTCTCCGTTCCTTTTTTGGAATGCAGTGCAACGCCTTTATCACCCAATGTAACAATCAGGAATTCTGCTGTCTTCACGATGTCTTTCTTCTGCATCTCCGTCCTCTCCGAAAGCACGCTCCATTCATATTCATTGCAGATAACTCCCCGGCTCGCAGCGACCGCAGACCGCAATTCATCCGTACTCAGAGCAATGATCTGCTGTGCAGGATCGAAAAGAAGTGGTAATCCTGCTTTGTCGCACCATCGTACTGCCTCCATCATGAGCACGGGATTGCGCGCCCCGACAATCGCCCATGCAATGTCATCACAGTCATCGGAGAGAGTTGCAGTAGGCCAAGTGCCTAATGCATCCGCGCCGGGATGGAAAAATGCAATCTGCCTCTCGCCATTATCCGTCCCAATGATCGCTGTCGCCGTAATGCTGTCCTTCCGACGTTCAACATGCTTCGTATCGATCCCTCGCTCTTCCATAAGCGCACAGTAACTGCCGCCATCGGTACCGACGGTGCCAACCAGCAACGGATCGCCGCCGAGTAGCCGCAGGTTCCATGTGATGTTGGATCCCGTGCCCCCGTGGTGACGTTTCATGTGTGGTGCAAAGAAGCTCACCGAAAGACGATCCATGGATTTTTGCTTAAGTGCATCAGCGAATGAACCTTCGTAGGAGAGGAGAAGGTCATAGGCGATGGAGCCAGTGATAAGAATTTTAGAGTTATGAGCTTTGAGCTTTGAGCTTTGAGCCATAAGAAATGATAACGCTCATAGCTTACAGCTCAAAGCTCAAAGTTGCCCAAAATATTACAAAACCGATCGCCAAGCGCTACACTGCGACCAATGAAGATTGCGATCGTTGGTACCGGCTACGTCGGCCTCGTTTCCTCAGCGTGTTTCGCGGAACTCGGGCATGAAGTCATCGGCGTGGATATCGATGAGGCAAAGGTAAAAATGTTGAAATCTGGCAAGTCCCCCATCTATGAACCGGAGTTGGAGGAAATCATCCAACGCAACCTCGCAAGCGGGCGATTGTCGTTTACAACCGAGCTTTCCGAGGCAATGCCCGGTGCACAGGTTATTTTCTCGGCAGTTGCCACTCCTCCGAATGCCGACTTTTCCGCAGATCTTCGCGCAGTCTTCACGGTCGCGCAGTCGGTCGCCGAGCATGCGGAAAACGATTTGATTTTTGTAAACAAATCGACGGTTCCCGTAGGCACGGGGAAGAAATGCGAGGATCTGATCATCGAGACTCTGCGCAAGCGGGAAGTACCGCATAGAATTCCGGTCATCAGCAATCCTGAATTTCTCCGTGAAGGGAATGCCGTCCACGATACGATGCAACCTGACCGTATCGTCGTCGGTCTCAATGGCGACGCTCACGCCAAGCAAGTGATGGAAGAGATCTACCAGCCCCTCACGAGAGTCGGAAAGCCTCTCCTTTTTATGACGCGCGAATCGGCGGAGATCGTGAAGTACGCGAGCAATGCGTTCCTTGCTTCAAAGATTTCGTTCATCAACATGATTTCGGAGCTCTGCGAAACGACCGGCGGCTCCGTACGCGAAGTGGCAGCGGGCATGGGGCTCGATGACCGCATCGGTCCGCGCTTTCTCCATGCCGGTATCGGCTACGGCGGAAGTTGCTTCCCGAAGGATGTAAAAGCATTGATTGCACTTTCCAAGCAAACCGGCGTACCGCTACCACTTGTGAAAGCCACACACGATATGAACAACCGCCAGCGTCAGCGCTTCTTCAAAAAAATCCTCGGCACGCTTCCGCCAAATGCCAATGTCGCGATTTGGGGACTCTCGTTCAAACCGAAGACCGATGATCTCCGCGAAGCACCGAGCCTCGATCTGATCCCGATGCTCACACGCGCAGGGCACAAAGTTTCTGTGCACGATCCGGTTTCCATGGAAAAAGCCAAGGCAATCCTCAAAAAGAAAGTCACCTATGCACAGTCTCCGATGGAGGCCGCCAAAGAAGCGGATGCCGTGATCCTGCTTACGGAATGGGATGCTTTCCGCGGAGTGGATTTGCGGAAACTAAAAGAGACCATGCGGGGAAAAGAATTGTTTGACGGTAGAAATGTGTATGAACCCGCGGAAGTGCGGGATGCAGGACTGACGTATTGGGGAGTGGGAGTTCGATAAAGGTAGATATTCAAAAACAACCCGGCCGCACGGCAGCCGGGTAGTCTGACGAATCAGACGACGGATCAGGGCATGGGCACGGGTTCAAGTTTACCATCGTTGTCGCCACATCCAATGAATGGGTCACATTCATTGATGTACACAGGGATGAATCCCCATTTGTAATAGGTAGGACCGCGCACTACTACGCAGGTGCCCTCCCAACAAATGAAGTGTCCACTTGACCTTATGAGGTGCCAGGTACCAAAGATCACAAAGGTGATCAAAGTGCTGATAATCAACTTCTTGCGCATGATGGTCTCCAGAACAAAAGAGTAACTCGTCGTCCCAAACCACTTGAGACAGGCACGCTAACGGCATAGTGCCGCCACTGTGCCTGCCTCATCTGATTCCGCCAATGCTGCAAATGAGCATCTATATATTATAATATAACTATATAATATTTTGTCAATATTCACCAAAAGGCACCTAGAAGCCGAAAGTGGAAAGTTATAAGCTTCTTTTGTGCGCATCCTCGTTACCGGTTCCGCCGGCTTCATCGGCTTCTCGGTCGCAAAAGCCCTCCTCAAGCGCGGCGACGAAGTGATCGGTATCGATAATTTCAATGAGTACTACGACCCCGCGCTCAAGGTCGCACGCAACGCGATCTTGGAAAAAGACAAGAATTTCACCCTCGTCCGCGGCGACATCACGGATCAAAAAGCTCTTGATGAAGCATTCGATGCTCTCACAAACAACGGCGGCAAATCGCAAATCGTCACCCGTGTCTGTCATTTAGCCGCCCAAGCCGGTGTCCGACACTCCATCGATAACCCTGGAATTTTCCTGCATGACAATATCGTCGGATACAACATGGTGATTGAGGCATGTCGAACGCATACTGTAGGCGGTCTGATTTACGCTTCCACAAGCGCCGTCTATGGAGATAACAAAGAGCAACCCTTCTCTGAGGAACACCGAACGGATAACCCGATTTCGATTTACGGATTTACGAAAAAAGCAAACGAACTCCAAGCCTACCTCTATCATAAAATGTACGGAGTCTCGTGCACGGGGCTTCGGTTCTTCACGGTCTACGGCCCCTGGGGTCGCCCCGACATGGCACTCTTCCTTTTCACCGATGCCGTGATGCACGGAAAAACACTGCCCATCTTCGGTCAGGGAAAAATGCGGCGCGACTTCACGTACATCGACGACATCGTGAGCGGCGTGATCGCCGCGATCGACCGGAATGATTCCTATGCAATTTATAACCTCGGTGGCGGAAAGACCGAGGAACTCATGGACTATGTCGCAGCTATTGAAAAAGCATGTGGAAAGGAAGGGAAGAAAGAATTCCTGCCGATGCAACCGGGCGACGTGGTTGCGACTTCGGCGGATATCTCCAAGGCACAGAAGATGCTCAAGTATCAGCCAAAAACGAGGATCGAGGAAGGCGTGAAGAAGTTTGTAGAGTGGTACCGCGAGTATTATCACCTCTAGCGACCAGTCCGTACCCATACCTCCGCTCCCACCTGCGGCACCTGCCGCCAGGAGCGTGCATCGATTTCTGTACACGGAGCAATGCACACAACGGCAGACGCATCTTCCAGAAATTCTTTTTTATATCTCCGCACCGGGCGCCGAAGCTCGTATTGCCAGTCATGACCGAAATCCCCGGAAATGAGCACGGTTCCTTCGGAATGCACGCGCTCAAGCGCCGCCGCGACCGTTGGAGCCGCTGAGCGCGTGGAGAAGGGCACATAGAAAAAGAGGGCGATGCCGGCAACGATGTGTGCCGCAAGGATGGAGGATGACCGAAGGAATTTTGGCTGCGACGTGATTCCGGCAATGAGTACCGGCGTGAAAAGAATCGCGTAGTACCCACGAGAAGAAAGGAGAATATACGCCGTAAGAAGCACCGTAGTGAGTATCAGCGGAATATTTCTGCTGCGAACCATCCCAAATATACCAAGAACGCTGAGCACGATACTCCCACCGATCATCCAGATCTTCAGAACCGAGAGTATGGATTGCTCGAGAGAAACTCCACTCTGCATGGATCCCACAAATCCCATCGCGGCAATCGCCAGAGGATTGCCGAGGGTATAAAGCAGCAATAATGCGATTGGCGTGAAGAAGGAAAACATGCGCTTCCAAAATCCAAGATCTGACCGCTGCAACGCAATCCACACGAGCGGCGCAAAAAGGATTCCCTGATACGCCGTGAAGAGCATTTCGATCCAGAGCGCCGCTACGATCACGCTCCATTTCCTCAAGAATTTCGGACGCGATAGCATCCACAAAAGAAACAATGCTTGCACTGCGGTGATGCACGACATCATCAGAGTGCCGGACTGTAGAAGCAGCGCCCCAGAGAAAAGCCACAATCCTACAATGGTGAGGCGCTGTTCCCGGGAAAATGTTCGCACCATATCGGCAACGAGCCACACGCCGTGCGCGATGAATGAGGCAAAAAGAATCCGCCAGAAGAGCTCTTGATGCTGCCATCCATCACTCAGTCCCATGATCCACCGCAGAAGCGGCGGATGAGGATAAGGAATATTGAGAAGATACTTTGCTTCATCCGTATGCACCCCCAAATGCTGATGGAGCATCGCCGTGAGGACAGCGAATCCCTGGAGCCCGATGATGGAGAGGATGCGCGCAAGCATTAGGGGATACAGGGGGAGCGGTTGAGTGTTTCAAAGGCAATGAAATAGCACTCTCTGGGATCAGAGCCGCGCATGTGCTGCCGGTGATGAATCATCACTCCTGTATTCTGGACTGCACGAAGGGAAATATCGGAAATCAGCCAACCCTCCCTTCCTGCAACAACTTCGATTGTGGTTCTGACCTGCTCACGAACGGCTTTGTCGATGTACAACAATCGAAGATTCCACACGCGTACAATAAGCACCAATGCAATGAGTACGCAGATACCCCAGAAAAAATTCCACAAGTGTCTTTGCATCAACATGCAGGAATTATGCATTTTTCCACGCAAACATCCTACTCATCGTGTAATTCCAGATAATACCCGCAGATGCCCCTATGATCACACTCACGATTTCCCCAATCCCGTGAGAAAACAAATACGTACTGACGGCATAATTAGCGAGCGCACCGAATACACATGCAAAATTGTACTTAAGAAATCCCGGAATGAGCGCGAAACCCTGCAGCTTCGCGTGAGCAAACGTCCAGAGATTATTCAGCCAGAAATTGAAGATGATCGCAGTCTCGATGGCTCCAAGAAGGGCTAAAGAGAATCCCATCAGTGTAAGGGGCAAACCGTGCGAGAAGAATGCGGAAAGAAACAGATACGCAGTTAAATGGACGCCGACGCCGAGAGCGCCGACAATGCAGTACTTCACAAATGTCAACGGGATCCAATTCCCAAGACTCACATCGTAAAGGTATTCCAGAAATTCCAGCTGCACTCTGCGCGAGAGCTTGCTCTCTCCATGTTTGCGCGTCGCAAACGTAAACGGCAATTCCGTGACATGCGTTGTCTTTGGGACGTGCACAAGAAGATCGAGCAGGATCTTGAAACCTTTGGGGTTTAGGCGCGGCAGGACTTCTTCGAACGCCTTGCGATCGATGGCAAAAAACCCGCTCATGGGATCTTTGGCTTTGACTGCACACAGCGACAATGCCATACGCGTCGCAATGCGGCTGAGCATGTAACGCCTTTCGTCCCATGCGCCAACACTACCGCCCGCTACGTACCGCGAGCCGATGGCGATGCCGCCTTGTTGCTGTACGGCTGCGTGCAATTTTCCCAGAAGTTCCGTGTCGTGCTGTCCGTCAGCATCCATCACGGCGAGCACATCACCCTTTGCTGCGAGGAACCCCTCGATAACCGCGGAAGAAAGGCCTCTTCGCCCGATACGGCGGATGACATGAACATCACCAAGTTGTTGCGAGAGTTCCTGGGCTACTTTCCATGTGCTATCCGGTGAATCGTCGTCGACAACGATGATCTCATGGGGAACGGAAGAAAGCGCCGAGCGGATCTTCGGAAGAAGCTCTGGAAGATTCTCCGATTCATTGAATGTTGGCAGAATGAGGGAAAGCACGGGAATACCGTAGCGGAGAGCCGCGGCTCTCCGCTACGGTATGTGGGATGAAAATTCTTGTAACAGGTTCGTCAGGCACCATCGGCACCCGCCTCTGCGAAACGCTTCTGGCCAAAGGCTATGACGTGATCGGCGCAGACTGGTTGCCAAATAAGTGGAACCCGGAAGTGAATAAACGCACAATATTGGTCGATTTGAGAGATGAGGCCGCAATCGCAAATTGCAAATTGCAAATTGCAAATCGTCCCATCGACGTCATCATTCACTTGGCCGCTAATGCCCGTGTCTATGAACTTGTGGAAGATCCTCCACGCGCACTGGATAACTTCATCACGCTGTTTAATACGCTGGAACTCGCGAGAAAGAATGGTATCAAGAAATTTTTCTTCGCAGGCTCCCGTGAAGGGTACGGCAATATTCAGGTCGATCGACTGACTGAAGATCTCGTACGCGTGGAGAACTGCGAGAGTCCGTACACTGCAAGCAAAGTCGGCGGCGAAGCGCTCGTACATGCCTACACGCGCTGCTACGGGATCGATCATGTGATCATCCGCTTCTCCAATGTGTATGGCGCATACGATAACTCCGTGCGCGTGGTACCGCTGTTCATCCGCCAAGCAAGGAGGAACGAAACATTGAAAATTTTTGGTAAAGAGAAATGTCTCGACTTCACCTACATCGACGATGCTGTCGATGGTGTAATCAAAGCTCTCGAAAAATTCGATGCTGTAAAAAATGGCACCTACAACCTCGCTTTTGGCGAAGGGAATACGATTCTGAAACTCGCGGAGATGATCATCGAACTCACAGGGTCGAAGTCCAAGATTGAACTGGGAGAGTCGCGGACAGGCGAAGTGATCCACTATGTGGCGGATATTTCGAAGGCCAAGAAAGCCTTTGGATTTGATCCCAAAATACCGTTTGCGGAGGGGGTCAAGAAGGCGGTGGAGTGGTACGCGGCAAATACCTAAATTGAGCACGCTTGCGATATTGCTCAAATACCATTTTTCTGCAATAATAGTACGATACGGTCGATTCCCGAAAAACACCCACATCCCCTTTCACACCGGTTCCATGAAGAACACCCACACTCTCCGAGTACGCTTGCTCTTGGTTTTACTGGGAGCAGCGAGTTTGGTGGGAATGCTGGTCAGCTCTTCTCCGAAGCAGGGACAAGTGAATAGTGTGTCCGTATGTGGTGATGCCAAGCTTTCTCCGTATGAAGAATGTGATGATGGAAATCGAACAAATTTGGACGGATGTTCGATGCAATGCATCACGGAGAATAAGCCGGCCGGTATTCAGGCACTCACTTGGTTTCCGGGAGGCTTCTTGCCCTATCGGCTCAGGGAATATGCGGCCGTGGCAGCTCTTGGAAAAATGTGGGTGATCGGAGGAAAGGATTACAATTCCGGTCAGGCTACGAACCAAGTGTATGCCACAACGGACGGCTATAGCTGGAATATCGTGGGGAATTTTCCTTCAAAAATTCATGCAGCTTCAGCGATTGGATGGAATGGGGAGCTCTGGGTGGTTGGAGGAATGACATGCAATATGTATGGCAGATCCTGTGTGGCTTCACGTGCAACATTTCATTCCACAGATGGTATCACTTGGCAGCAAGGCCCTATACTCCCAGCAGGCTCACGCAACAACAATGTGCCTCTCTATGTGTTGAACGGAAAACTGTTTGTGGGATCAAACATCGCGACCATGGTGAATAATTCACCGGTATACAACGTGTACGTTTTGGAGAGCATCACCGGAGCATGGCAAGTTGCGGGTACTGCTTTCGGAAGCAACACCGTCGCATTCGGCAACCGTGTTCTTGCCTTAAACGGCCGCGCGATCATGAGCTCCCCGACAGGTGTGGCTCCCTGGACCACCCAAAGCATTCTGCCATCGACGCTATCGACGAATGCCCAGCTCAGTATAGCGAATACCGCAAACCTTCTGACCAACGGCAATTACATCCTGGCGCTCGGCAACGCCTTCGTGCTTAACCGGAACCCCAACTGCGATAAAGTTGTCCTGTCTTCGGATAACGGCATTCGTTGGGCAAAGGCAACTACGCCGAACTGTAGCGTGACTCCGGCCTACAATCTGAAAGCGGTGACATTTCTCAATCGCGCATGGATCTTCACAGACCGCTACGTCTATTACGCAGAACTCCCTCCTCTCTTTCTCGCGTGCGGAGATTCTCTAGTGCAAACGGGTGAAGAGTGTGATGATGGGAACCAAACGAACACAGATGCATGTACGAACGTGTGTAAAAATGCAAAATGTGGAGATACGTTTGTAAAACCACCGGACGAAGAGTGCGATGATGGAAACACCAATAATCTCGATAGCTGCCCCAACGATTGCCTTCTTGCCGTATGCGGGGACAGTCTCAAAGAGGGACTGGAGCAATGTGACGATGGAAACACATCCTCCACAGACGGTTGTGACTCTTCCTGCATACGTGAATTCGGATTCACTTGCACAGGAGATACGCTAAGTGTTTGCACGGTGAATTGCAGCAACGGAGTGTTAAACGGCAATGAGCAATGTGACGACCGCAATCTCCTTCCAGGAGACGGATGCTCAGGGCTCTGCACACTTGAACCCGGATTTACCTGTTCCATAGCAACCCCGACTGTCTGCACACCTATTGTTTGTGGAAATGGCATAGCGGAAACGGGCGAGCAGTGTGATGACGGGAATACGAGTGATACGGATGGTTGGTGTGCGTCGGACTGTAAAAACCCCGGGAAAATTTCCTGCACGCTCCCGACTCTCCTCACCATCAGCTTTGCCCAATCGACTGTCGATACAGAGAGAAGTGACCAGGTCGTAGCTGCGGACTTCGATGGTAATGGACTCCTGGAATTTGCGGTTCGTAAAGGAGCGGTTCTCAAGTTATTCCAAAAAAGCGGCACCACATTTGCGATGACATGGTCGAAGCGGTTTGTCCGATCCAACAGCACGGGAACCATTGAGGATGCGAATGACCGCGGTTACATCGAAGCTTTTGATAATCCGAGAGGAACACGTACCAACCTCGTTGCCCTGATCCAGAGCTCGCTCTACCCAAATCTCTCCAATCCCCTTCCGGGATATCACGAAAATAATCACTACATTCTGAGTATGGGCGGCAATGGATTTTCCGACCAGAACCTCTCATGGCTCAGGCGATCTTCTCGCGCAAGCAATCCCTTTGCCCTCACACGGCCGGGAGGCTTTTTGGGATCCATCTACCGTGGTACAGCGGCGACTACTGCGTATCAACCACTGGAATACATCGATAATCTCGCTGCCCAAAATTCAACTCGCCGTGTGCTCTCTTTCGATACAGGGTTCGGAAACAGACCTTTGATTGCCTACACCTCGATCAGTCGAAACCTTTGGAATAATGGCAAACATATCATCGCCACGGGAAAATTCCTTATTGATGATGCGACTGCAGTTGTGACGACACTGGAGACAGACGAAGCGGCCACGGAAGTCGAAGTTGGCGACATCAGCGGAGATGGGGAACTGGACATTGTTGCAGTGATCAAAAAAGGAACTCCGGGCAGCAGCAAATTAAAATGGTGGAACCCGCTCAATAACACCTGGTTCTTCATCGCCGATATTTCGTGGACCCGTCCCGGCATCGCAGTCGTGGACGTTGATGGAGACGGCGATAGGGATGTCGTTGTGCAGTCCAACAACACCACCCAAGGTGCTGTGCAGTGGATGGAACAGCAAAGCGGCCAATGGATTCCACACATCCTCCATGAAGGCTCTGTGAATGATTTCAATGCCGCGGATCTCACGGGGGATGGACGCATCGATATTGTCGTCGCGACCCCCACGGGAATCGTTCTCTATACCCAAGCGCAGCAATGTTTTGCGCCTTCTGTATGTGCCAACGGCATAAAGGAATTCGACGAAGGCTGCGATGATAATAATGCCGTGCCGAGTGATGGATGTTCGGCCACCTGCACGGTGGAAGCGGGATTTGGCTGCGCAGGGGAACCACTCAGTGTCTGCGCACTCAACTGCGGCAACGGCACTATCCAGCTTGGTGAAGGATGCGATGACAATGATCGCGATGTGGGAGACGGATGCAATGCGACATGTGCCGTGGAAACGGGATACGCCTGCACTGGTATACCCAGTGTATGTGCACGTATGTGCGGCAATGGCCAAGTCAATCCTGGCGAAGCGTGCGACGACGGCAATCGCACTGCCGGAGATGGGTGCAGCACAGAATGTAGACAAGAGTCAGGATATATTTGCTCGAGCTCTCCCAGCACTTGTGTGCTCCAATGTGGCAACGGAACAGTAAACACACTATTTAATGAAACGTGTGATGATGGCAACCGTACTGCCGAAGATGGGTGTAACGCGGAATGTCGCAACGAACAGGGATTTGCCTGTGTAGGAACAGCGCCCAGTGTGTGCACGCGATTATGCGGGAATGGAAGCATCACCGAAGGCGAAGAGTGTGACGACCAAAGCCGGATCGCCGGAGACGGATGCTCTGCATCCTGCCAAGTTGAATCAGGATATGTCTGCATTGGCACACCCAGTGCCTGCCGCATTCCGCTGCCATGCGGAAACGGCGTGAAGCAAACCAATGAGCAATGTGATGATAATAACGTCGCAGCCGGAGACGGATGCTCTGCTCTCTGCACAGTCGAACCGGGATACAGCTGCACGGGAACGGAGCGCAGTACCTGCAGACTCAACTGCGGAAACGGTACGATCCAGGATGGTGAAATTTGTGATGATGGCAGACCCCCCCTTGCGGGAGACGGATGCTCAGCGGCCTGCACCGTGGAATCCGGATTCACCTGCACGGGATCACCGAGTATTTGTACGACTCCTCCCCCGATGCCGCTTTCTCAGACGTGCAACAGTACACAAACTTCCAGATCTCTTGGTGCAATTACACAGACATCCCGTCTGACAGGAGTCGTCGTTGCTTCGTTTGGGGATGAAGCGTACGGCATTGTCGGCGTAACGCAGAGTTCGGGAACGCTCATTCCTACAATCTATCGGTATACCAAGGTGAACCAGACACCATCGTGGGTCGCGGAAGCACGATTATCACAAATAGCTACCGCAAGTACCTTTGGAGGCCCAGGAGCGGCACTGATCAAAACCGGAGGGAGACTCTATGCAATAAGAAGGGGCCGCTCTGGAGATATCTCCCAACCTGGATCCACAGGAAATATCCTTCGGCGCACAGCAGGAGGCATATGGGAAGATCTGGGCACACTATGGCAATCGCCATCATCCGCCCCAATCAACAGTATTCTCGATTTTAAAGGCACCCTCTATGCCGCGCACAATGGACGCGTCTATCAATACAACGGGAATCGCAATTGGGCACCTGTAGGATCTCCCCTGAGTAATCCTTTGTTGCTCACAAACACCAATGATCGCCTGTACGTGATCGGATCCGTCACAGAAGGAACGATGACGGTAAATACCATGCATCGATTGGATGGATCTACTTGGGTTGCCGATACGGGTGCCGCCGCTCTGCGACGCATTTCCAACGTGGTGGGTGCAGGAAACGCGCTCCTTCTTCTCGGAAAATATGATGCAAGTAACAGCGCAACAGAGCCTTACGGTGTTTATCGCTATCAGCCGGGTGCGGATGTGCCTCTCACCGATACCCGTGTGGAAGCCACTCCCACCGTCGCTCGATTAAACCCGAACTCTACGGTGCTACAGCCTCAATTGTTTAGTATCGCAGACAGACCCTTTGCCTTCATCAGAGGCACGAGTCTCCTCCAGTACAATGCAGCCGCCCAAATTTGGCAGGATACAGGCCTATGGGGCGTTTCGAATCCCCGCTTACTCGATGAAGGACCACTGATACTCTCGACCTCTCTGACATTCCAGACGGAATTTAAGTCCGCTCTGGTTGTCTGCAAAAAGTTAGTTATTCCCTTCTGTGGTAACGGCGCCATCGAAAGTGGCGAGACGTGCGATGACAGGAATGAAATCAACACGGATGGCTGTACAAATGCTTGCAGACTGCCAGCCTGCGGAGACGGCTTTATTCAGGGAACGGAAGAGTGTGACGATGGCAATCTCCTCAACGAAGATTCCTGCACACCGGAATGCAAAATAGATCCTAACTGGTGTGCACCGGGGAGCTGCACTTCCCCAGTTTCACTGTCTGAGGTGTGTACCGATAGCGTGAACCCTGTACCACTTGGAACTATCAAAAAAACTACGGGGACGACGACCTCGATTGTTTCCTTTAATAATTCCGCGTACATGGCAACTGATAATAGGATTCGTAGGCTGATGAGAAATGGCAACAGGGTTTCCTGGATTACGGAAGCCCAGATCCAATCATCAAGTATCACCTTGAAAAGTATCAACGGGACACTTTATGCGATTGTAACAGCACCCTATGCAGGATCGATCACTCAAACAGATTCAATGGTCTACAGACGCAACGCAAACGGACAGTGGGAAGGGCTTGGAACTCCGTTTGTTCCCACCAGTGTGATCAACCCGAACGCCCCGAATATCGTCAATCTTCTCGAGCACAATGGAGTTCTCTATGCCGCCGTGCGCAATTACGGCAATGTCTATCGCTATAACAATGACCATACATGGAGCCGCCTCGGCGCAAATATTGCCATTGCGGCCAATACCCAAGGCCTCCTTCCACTCAAAGCTGCTGTGTGGGGAGGAAATACACTCTATGCCATCATCGATGTGCAATCGGTTGGTGCAGCAATGCCCGAGACAGTCTTCCAGGCGATGGAAGCGAATGGACAGGCTTTTGTTGTTGGGCTTCCGCGATTTGTGACCAATTTTATGGTGTATCGCATGAACATCGAAACACCGAATAGTTTTCTAACAGGCGTCTATTTTAGGACGGGTTCTGCCCCATCCTTCGTCTCAGCAGATAACCAACTATTCGCATCCAACGGCATCGGGAACATTGTGCACTACGGCGGAACGGATACGATGTTTGCAGAACGCCAGAGCAATAATGATCCTGCCTACACGGTCAACGATGGCTCTCTGCTCTTAGCGGCTCCCGTCGATAGCACGAATACCATTCTACCGAGCTGCAAGAAGTTGATCCTTTCGATATGCAGAAACGGTATCGTCGAACGTGGCGAGGAATGTGATGATAACAATGCCAGCAACACGGATGGCTGTACCAATATCTGTAAATTTCCAGCCTGTGGAGATGGCTTTATGCAGGGAACGGAAAGTTGTGATGATCGGAACCCGACTACAGGAGACGGGTGCAATGCAACCTGTGCAATCGAACCGGATTACACGTGCTCAGGTTCGCCCAGTGTGTGTCTGCCCACGTGCGGGAACGGTGTGATCAATACAGGAGAAGCGTGTGATGATCGGAACCGGACTGCAGGAGACGGGTGCAATTTGACCTGTAGCATTGAAACGAGTCATACCTGCTCGGGCGCTCCCAGTGTGTGTGTTCGTATCTGCGGCAATGGTGTGCTCAATACCGGCGAAATCTGTGATGATAATAATGCGAATGCAAATGATGGGTGTAGTGCGACCTGCGGCGTAGAAGGAGGTTATACGTGTTCCGGTACGCCGAGTGTGTGTGTCCGCATATGTGGCAACGGTGCGATCAACGCTGGAGAGACATGTGATGACGGGAATGCGAGTGATAACGACGGCTGTACCAGTTTGTGTGCGATACAATCGGGTTGGCGTTGCCAAGGATCTCCAAGTGTTTGTACACGGCCGATCTATCCTACTTGTAGCTTTAGTTACGGTATGGATCGTGTCAGCTGCCCCACAGGTGCGATGCCACGCTGTACAGCAGCCGATACCCCCTTCCCTGTATGCCTCAATGGAATGCCAACATGTTGCAGTTCAGGTTTAATCAGAAATGGCGATCATTGTGGACTTAGCCCGACTTGCTAAGTGTACGGTCTCATACCAGTGTATCCCTCTGCCACTTTATCCCCTCTTCCTCGCCTCCACATCCACTTCGCTCTGCCCCTTCTCCTCGTGGTAGACTCTATCCGCGTTCACATTCCAGATGTTGAGATTATCCGTTAACCTGGCGACAATATTGTCGACTGCCGTCATCGCCGTAAGCATGCTGTGATCCTGATTATTGTAGCGGTGCATGCCGTTGCGACCAATGAGGTAGAGATTGGGAATGGTGAGCGTGAAATCCCGTACGGTATCGAGCTGATTGTAGCTGCCAAAATAGGCGGGGTAGGCTTTGGGCATTCGCAGGACACAGGCATCGAGAATGTCTGCCTTGAGGGCAAATCCGATCTTCTCCATTTCAGCGATTCCTACATCGATGAGTGACTGATCCGGCATCACCCAGAGCTTGTCTCCTTCATTCACAAAATATTCCAATCCGATCCAGACGGAGTTCTTGCGATCAGCAACCATGTATGGGCTCCAATTGTTGAAAATCTGGATACGCCCTACATGCACACCGCCATCCTGGATATAAATCCAGTTATCCGGCACAGCTGCACTGGGTTTCCTCCCCTTCTCTTGAACATGCAGCTTCTTTAAGAGCAATCCCACCGTCAGAAAATCGCGATAGATCAACCCTTCCGCCACCTCACATACTCTGTCATCAGGCTTTGGATGCATCATCCCGATAAGGTGCCGCACGGGCATGGTGGAGAAAAAATAATCGCAGGGAACTTCCTCCGTTTCACCGGAATCAACATTTTCAATAGTTACTGACGTTATTTTTCTTTTTGCATTATCCATCATCCACTTCACCCCCACCACCCTTCTCTTCATCTTCACCTCTCCGCCGCACGCCCGAACTTGCTCCGTCACCGTTTCCCACATCTGACCGGGACCGAACTTAGGATAGAAGAACCGCGTGATGAGGCTTGTTTCGCGCTCTACCTGAGCCTTGGCAAAATCGGAAGTTAGTAGATCTTTCACAGCATGGAAAACTGCACGCTTGAGCGAAAGCCCTTTGATGCGCTGTGCCCCCCAGTCCGCACGGATCTGGTTACACGGCACTCCCCATACTTTTTCGGTGTAATCTTTAAAGAATGTTTCGTAGAGCCTGCGACCGAAGCGATTGATGAAGAACGCATCAAGAAACGATTCATCCTTCAAGGGAAAGAGATGTGCCTTGATGTAACTGCAACCGATGAAACAGGTATTCACCAGACCTAATCTGCGGGCAACAGTAAACGTGATGCCAATCGGATACGGAAAAAAACTTCTGCGGAAATAGATGCGACTCAGGCGCGGGCGCTGGAGCATCACGCGATCTTCTTTTTCAGGATCAGGTGCGGGGATCGCCACAGCTTCCTTACACAAAAACTCCACGATCGCCTCCACCGCATAATCGATCTCATGTCCTTTTTCTGTGGTGTCCGCAGCGGGGTGCCCCTGCACTGGAAGAATATTGAACCACCAATCCATCACGCGCTTGCTCTTGGAAAAAAACCGATGTCCACCGATGTCGATGCGATTCCCTTTGTAGTTAAAAGTCTGTGCAATACCTCCAATTGCCTGCGTTGACTCCAGAACGATTGGATGCACATCCGTACGCTTGAGTAACTCATATGCTGCAGTGAGCCCTGCAGGACCCGCACCAGCAATGATAGCGATCTTCGTCATACACAAAGCTTACAGCTTCTCCGGCAACCTTCTTAATGAAACACATACATCTTCCGCATGCCAAAATTCCACAGCAATACCAATATCTGTGAAATAATCTTCGCCACGATTTCATCCGACCCTCCCCATTCGACGAGTCCATAGAGAATCAACTCCGTCCAGATTAATCCCCCAATGGCGATCGCAATGACCATAGTCACTTCTTTACTTCTGCTGTGCTTACTTTGAAATACCCAGAGAACGCACAAATAATGATTCCATGCGAGACCAATCATGTATCCGATGAAAGCGGCAACGAGGTAGGGAATCCCGAGAAGCTTTAGAAGAGTTGTATAGACAACCAGATCTACGACCGCTGCCGTTCCTCCAACGAAAAAATATCGGAAGAACTGGATATGACTGGATTGGGCGCGACCGAGGATCAGATGACGCATGCCGGGGAACTGTAGGCCAAGAAAGGTAGGAAAGGCAAAAAACGTTTCTGCCCTTTCTGCCTTTCCTGCCTTTTCTTCCCTTCCTACCCTCCCCTACACTCTTCCCATGAAACCGCTCCCAACGATATGCATCGTCGGCCTCGGCTACGTCGGTCTCCCCCTCGCTCACGGTTTTGCTAAAAAAGGCTACCCAACGATCGGGTACGACATTGATGCTGGGCGCGTCAGCGAATTACAGGCAGGACAGGATCGCACGAAAGAGTTGAGTGCTAAGGAATTGAAAGAGGTGGAGATGCGCTTCAGTAATGATCCCAAGGTCATCGCCGATGCGGATATTGTGATCGTTGCGCTCCCGACGCCTGTCGATGACAAGAACAAGCCTGATATCACGATCCTCAAAGCGGGATCGAAGACGGTCGGAGCGCATATGAAGAAAGGCACCATTATCGTCTTTGAATCCACGGTGTGGCCGGGAACCACGGAGGAAATTTGCGGGCCGATTCTGGAAAAAGCTTCCGGCATGACGTGCGGCAAGGATTTCTTTCTTGGGTACAGCCCGGAGCGCATTAATCCTGGAGATAAAAAACACCGGCTCCATACGATTGTGAAAGTTGTGTCAGGGCAAACACCAGAAGTCCTTGAGACTCTCGCTACACTCTACGGCTCCATCGTGGAAGCGGGCATCCATAAAGCACCCAGTATCAAAGTTGCGGAAATGGCCAAGGCGATAGAGAACGCACAGCGGGATTTAAATATCGGCTACATCAATGAGATCGCGATGCTCTGCGGCAAAATCGGCATCGCCAGTAAAGACGTGCTTGATGCTGCTGGAACGAAGTGGAACTTTCTCCGCTTCACTCCCGGCCTCGTCGGCGGCCACTGCATCGGAGTGGATCCGTATTATCTCGTGGAGAAGGCGAAAGAATATGGCATGGACACGCACATCATCACGGCGGGACGCGCAGTGAACGAAGGCATGGCGCATTTCGTTGCCAAGCAGGTTCAAGATGCTATAGGCACAAGTGAGAAACGGATATTGGTCCTTGGACTCACCTTTAAAGAGGATGTTCCAGATACTCGCAACAGTAAATCTGGCGACGTTATTCGTACCCTAGAAAAAGAAGCACATACGGTGTTGGTGCAAGATCCGTACATGTCATCTGCGATCATTGAACGCAACGGATGGAAGCCGGGAACACTGGAAGAAGGACCGTACGACGCGATCGTTCTCCTTGTACCGCACAAAGAATATCTCGCATTGGGAACGGAAGGACTGCTTGGGGCAACGAAAAATGGAGGATTAATCTTCGATTTGAAATCGGTATTGGACGGAAAAGCGATTACCAAGGTGGGAAGGAAATATTTGGCGTTGTAAACATCATTCCACCGCCACCACTCCCCCACTCTCTTCCCTCATATTCTCTCCATTATCCACAAACACCGTTCCATTCGCGACGATGGATCCAGGGCCGAATGCAGGAGAACCGCCAGCCGCAGAAAATCCAATTGCATTCCCGACAAGCGTCACATTTTTGGCAACAACATGCCCGCCGTCTCCGGAGAGAATGCCCACTGCACACCCTTGCAAACGTGAATTCTCAATGAGGGGAGCTGAGCGCTCGGCGACGTGGATACAAGCCTGTGAAGATCCTTCTACAACAGAATTGCGGATCACAATAGGTGAACCGCGCAGATCGATTGCATGACTCGATGATGTGGTAATGGTCACGCCTTCGATACGACCAGCGAGTGCGGATTCGATGAGCACTCCGTTGCCGGCACTGCCGCGAATGATGGAGTCTCTGAGATCAACGAAAATCTGCGAGAGAGCAATCGCGGCTTTCCCTTGAGCATTGTCCACAGTCACATTGGTAATAGAGCCGGGGCTTCCGGCAAAAGTGATGGATCCGGGAAGCTTTTTCCCGCCCGCTCTTCCTCCTTTGCCCCCAGCGACGGTGACAAAATGCAGGTCGCTCGGCTCTGCCGCATCGATAATGGCAATGGTTCCCCAAACAATGCCAGCCTTGACCGGAAGAATGCGGATCGGTGCCGTCTCCTCTCCAAGCATCGTGATAGACCCATAGGACAGCAGCATCGCGCCGCTCCCCATACGGATCTGTGTACCGGGAGCGACAGAGAGCGGCATCTGGGGAGGAATCGCGATCATGCCTTCCAGTATCACAGAGCCTTTTAAGGAAATCCCTCTGTCACCTTGAGCGATGAATTGCTTGTTTCTGCTGAGGAATTCCGGCCGCTGCATTTGGGGGGGCAATACTGCACCGTATACACGGTCATCAATAAGCGCCATGCCAAGAATTTGGCCACTGCCGCCAGTCACCGCATTGCCGATGCCAATGGGGAGCGGCAATGCATCAATGGTCAATCGTGGAGTGGTAACGGTACCAACGAGATAGAACCGGTGTCGCCGCTGCGGAGGACGCAACACTTCGCCCTCTACAGTTACCGCTGGATTCCCCGGCCAGAGTAGCCGCTCCTGGCCTTCGAGAAATTGCAGCGTGCTTCCGGAAATTGTAGTGGGCACAGGCAAATCTCCTTCTCCATAGACACCATCACCCGTATCACGAAGGACGCGGATATCACTGCGTGCGAGTGCATCCGCATACCGCAAAGGAAACGCGATGGATGTCAGCAGTCCGGCGACCGGACCGCGGGCATTGCAATCGATAACCAAGAGAACTTCGGTTTCCGTTGTAGGAATATGTTCGTTGATGAGTACCTCCGCGGAGGACAATTGTGCAGAGATTTCGCCAATACTTTTTTCCAGAAGATGCTCTTGCGCGTCGAGTGCGTTACGGACGATACGGTTGCTCGGCAGTTTCCATTGATCGGCATAGAGGGGAGCCTCGATATTGCTTCTCGTAAACCGGAACAATGCACTATCTCCGTCGGCTTCCGTCTGGAAATATTCCTGAAGCATCATCTGTGCACGGCTCCGAAGCGCAGGAACACGCGATGCGGCATCAATAAGAGGAATACCCGAGGGAGCGAGAATAGATCGTGGCGAACGCATCACGATATTCCAGGGCACCGGCTCAAAAAGCCCTTTGTCGCTCCGATAGAGCAGGCGCAATTCATCGGGTCGCGCTACCGGGTTGCCCATGAGCTGTCGCAGAGCCATATACGCAGACAACCGATCGAGATCCATCACCTGACTGAGCTTCGTGAGGTAATCCGGATCGGCTTCTGCGCCCGGACGAGAGAGTTCTGTAAGGAGCCCCAGAGCGTCATCGGGAGCGCGTACCTTGGAAGACCCTGACCGTTCCCAATAGGCTGCATCCGGCGACGATGCGGATCCAGCTCCCTGCCGGGAAATCCGATACAGCACGATATCTCCCCCCTTGCCCTGACGTTGAGCCAGATCTTCAGACCATTCTTCACTCTGCACATAGATCATGGGGCCGCGACCGTTGAGACGCAGATCTATGAAAGATGTTTCTGGATGCACAAGCCCCAGCGCACTACTTCTGCGCTTTAATAGAAGACCATTCACCCAGCCGCGTTCCTCGGGAAGAACAAGCAATATGGTGCGCGCACCATGGAAAGGCGCATCCGCTGCAAAACGCACTTCATAGGATTTTTTGGGCCAAGACCAATGGGCAAGACTCTCGCCATGCACACGCACATGCACGTTCCATTGCTGGTCTTCTGCTGAAAACACTGCAGGTACCCATGGCACGAGATCTTCATCAAATGCCTTCCCCGGCGCAGGAAGACTTTGGAGTACCCTCCCCCACTGATCCGGAGAAATCTCTAACGCATACTGCGGAAGTATCTCTTTGGGTTTCGGGCCTTTATAAAACGTACTGACCCAACGATCCGCTGATCGCCCAAACTCCAGAAACGGTGAAAGCCGCCGCGAAGTTTCCGCAGAGGGAATGGCAGAAAGCTCTGTTCGTAGAAGAACGACAGCATAGCCAGCGAGGATGACAAGCTGAATGAGAATGAGAAACACAATCCCGCCGATGATGACTGTCTTTCGAGGCATCTGAGAAGAATTATGAATTAAGAATTAGGAATTAAGAAGACGTTCTTAATTCTTAATTCAACTGGACTCCCTGCTTCCTACAATCCGCCTCTAACATGATCTTTGCTAACTCTTCGATACTGGTTTTCGCCTCCCACCCCAGCTTCTTCTTTGCTTTTGATGCATCCCCAAGTAAGAAATCCACTTCTGCAGGACGGTTATACAGCGGATCGAGCGCAACAATCTTTTTCCCCGTCTTTGTATCGGTATACGTTTCGTCTTTTCCAGATCCTTTTCGTTCGTAGTTGATATGCAAATGCTTCATGCATAGTTCCAAAAACTCACGGACAGATGCCGTGCGCCCTGTCGCAAGCACATAATCTTCTGGCTCCGGGCACTGCAGCATCTTCCACATGCCTTCGACAAATTCCGGAGCGTATCCCCAGTCACGCTTCGCTTCGAAGTTTTCGCCTCGGCGCGGCGATTCATGGTTGAAAAGAATGCCATTCACCGCGTACATTCCGTAGCTCTCACGATAGTTCCTCGTGAGATAGTAGGCATAGGCCTTCGCACACCCATACGGACTGCGTGGATAAAACGGTGTCTCTTCATCCTGGCGCTCCGAAGTGGTCTTGCCATAGAGCTCGGAACTGCTGGCTTGGTAAAACTTCGCAGGAAGTTTGCTCGTGCGAAGAGCCTCAAGGAGACGTGTTGTCCCGAGCGCCGTGATGTCTCCTGTGTACTCCGGCATTTCAAAGCTGACGCCTACGTGGCTCTGTGCTGCAAGGTTATAGATTTCATCGGGCTTCACATCGTGAATGATGCGTAGTAAGGAATTGGAGTCTCCCAAATCTCCATAATGCAAATGGACAAGGCAATCAGGATTCGATTCATCCGAATTCAGATGATCGATGCGCCCACGATTGAAAGTGGAAGCGCGACGGACGACACCGTGGATTTCGTAATCTTTCTGAATCAGGAGTTCTGCCAGATACGAACCGTCCTGACCAGTGATTCCCGTGATAATAGCTTTCTTCTTAGGCATTGAGATTGAAGATACAAGATACAAGATACAAGATTTTTTTGTATCTTGTATCTTGTATCTTGTGACTTCTTTTCTAACCTCCTGGGACGACGGCTACACGCTCGATCTTCGGGTGGCAGATCTCCTGGACCGATACAACGCCAAGGGAACATTTTATGTATGCCCGCATACGCAGCACAGATCACAGATGATGTCGGAGGAGCAAATCCGCGCACTGAGTAACCGCCACGCGATCGGCGCGCATTCCCTTTCGCATCCTCATCTCACACTGATTTCCCGGGAAGATGCGCAGAGAGAAATCCACGAGAGTAAAAAATGGGTGGAGAAAGTGACAGGCAAGCCCTGCACGATGTTCTGCTATCCCTACGGAGCGGTAAATCCGCACGTGCGTGATCTGGTGAAAGAAGCGGGATTCACGGGAGCTCGTACAACGAAGGATCTGGAATTTTCCGCAGCGGATCCTTTTTTGGAACCGGTCACGCTGCAAATCATGCCATTTCCCGGACGCAGGCATTCGCGGATCAGTTGGAAGCTCCTCGATCATTTCGGACCTCTGCGCGCCCGCTACACGCGCCTGCGGAAGTTGCAAACGCCTCACGCCGCGATGGGCTCATGGCTCGCGCTTGCAAAGTATTTATATGGATACGCAAAAGAGACGAATCAATCGTTCTTCCATCTCTATGGGCATAGTCGGGAAGTGGAGAAGTATGGGATGTGGGGGGAATTGGAGGAGTTTTTGAAGTACGTGAAACAATCGCAATAAACATCAGATCAATCTGATACTTATTTATAAAACTCTTGCAACATCGGCTTATTTTCCTGCAACCAATCATTCAGCTTCTTCAATCCCTCGCGCACTCCTGTCTTCGCCCTCCACCCCGAGTCTGCCGAGAATTTCCCATTATCCGCGATGAATATCGGCTGGTCTCCCGGGCGCTCCGGAGAATGAGCGGGAGACAACTTCTGCCCGAAGTCTTTTTCGAGAATCGCAAAGAATTCCAAGAGTGAAAGTGCATTCTCCGATCCTCCACCGAGGTTATAAGCCTGTCCCGAGCACTTGTCGATGTGCGCGATTGCCTGCACGTACGCCTCTACGAGATCTTCGACGAAGAGAAGGTCGCGAACCTGTTTGCCGTTGCCGTAGAGCGTGACCGGGCGCTTAAACATAGCGGCGATCATGAACCATGCGACCCAGCCCTGATCTTCGATCCCGAGCTGCCGGGTGCCGTAGATGCACGATTGCCGGAAGACGATCGTCTTGAGACCGTAGATGCGACTGTAATCGCGCACGTACTGGTCTGCCGCTCCTTTACTGCACCCATAAGGCGAATGAAAATCGAGTGGTTGGCTTTCATCGACAGCACGCAGTCCTCCCCCCAGAGCGTAACGATTCTTCTCCTCAACGACGGAAAGATGCTCGAGAGAGCCGTAGACTTTGTTTGTAGACGCGTAGATGACCATCGGCTTCTTGCTGCTTGCACGCACGGCTTCGAGAACATTGAACGTCCCGAGCGCGTTGACATCGAAATCGGTGCGAGGATCGGTGACGGACGTGGTGACCGCGACCTGGGCAGCAAGATGCAGAACGACATCGGCTTGCTCGCAGAGCTGCACGAGGAGATCTTGATCCCTCCGAACATCCCCACGATGAATAGTGAGATTCTTCGCATTCGTGACGCCCTGCAGATACCGCTCGTTGAGCTCCACTCCCCTCCTCGAGAAGTTATCGAAGATCTCGACCTCCCATCCTTCCTTCAAAAATCGTTCCGCAGCATTCACGCCGATGAAACCGACGCCGCCGGTGATCAGGATCCTCTTAGGCACGGGGAAAGCGTAGCGGAGGAGGAGTGCCGAAGAAACAAAACTCAGGCTTTCTCTGGTGTTGCTGCCTCGAGATCATCCAGAATCTTTGTGTACGCATCACCCTTCACTGCAGTCGCTCCGCCTTTGGCAATAGTGGTGGTTGAAAGGTATATGGGATTAGCCTTGAGCACTGCCATCATCCGACGAGCTGATTCAACGTCATTTTGTAAACCGGC
>VMGQ01000104.1 GCA_007376635.1 Candidatus Peregrinibacteria bacterium Greene1014_49 | reverse complement strand
AACACCCGTGGCGCCGTCAAAAATACCGGCAATGACGATGTTTCCCCTCTCACAAACAATGCCCGTATCTTCATTCAGGATTGGTGCAGCTCTTCGCGTATCGCACAATGTTTCAACATGCAGTGTCGATCCTTTTTCACGTTTCTCTTGAATATTATTCGCTTCATTCTGCGAAGAAAGCCAGTGCATAACGGCATCCTGTTCGACCCCATGACGAATAAAATCGTGCAAATTTCCTGGAGGGACAATCGTGCCTTTCTGCTGCAATTCATCACAAATACGGGTTTCGATGAGTGGAAGAACGAGTGTTTCGGTGTCCCAGTACGGAACGGGCAATGGCTCTGAAGTCGGAGGATTGGGATTCCTTGGCTTTGTCTTTGCAATGCGCACCTCGGGCGAGACGATGACATGATCAAGGAAGATAGCATCGATGTAGTACTGCAGGATCTGCTTAAGCGGCGTTTGCATGATTGTTGTGCGCAGTGCAACGGTGAGAGCAGAAGCATGTTCGGGTTGGAACAGTACGGGATCCATACCTTTTACGAGTTGGACCATGAATTCGGGGCATGTCGCAGTGCGCAAACTCTTATCAGGATCGACCGCACTGTAGAGAGCCTCAAGTTTTGTCTGAAGTGCAGCTTCTTCCTGCGCCGTAAATTCTTCTTGCGGAAGACGAAGCAACAGCTCTTCGCGCCTGTCTGCGTCCTCTGTGTGCAGGTTCTCAAGCTCTGGTCCGAGAAGCGCTCGAATATCCTTTCCCGCCTCCTTATTCTCACCTGCTTTTTCCACATGTTTCCTTGCATCGTGTATTAATGCAAAGCTTGTCTGTCGTTCAATTTGATCAGGCGCTACACCCGCCTTGCTGCCGAGAAACTCCATCGCCAGCCCTTCACCAATCAGGTGGCCGGTGACATTATGCCAGCCAAAAAAGACCTTGGTGCCGTCTTGGGTTCGGACAGATGTGGGAGCACGGTTGAGTTTTGCCTCATGGGAAAGTAGGCGGATTTTGTCTCTGTATCTCTTGATCAGTGATCCTACGTGTGAACCCAATATCTCCTTGGGGATATCGTAATCTTCCAATGGAGACCGTGGTGCTCCAATCATTAATAATATTATAATTCCAATTTAGAAAATAGCAAATATCAGATTTAGCCGAGATATATTGATAGAAAAGCCCAATGATGCGGAATCATCTTCTCCGGAATTTCCGTGAAGAATTCACCAGTATTTGGAATGCCAGCTGTCTTGCAAATACATACGAGAGATAATGCGCTGCTATAGGGATGATCCGGCCACATATAGGCATCAATGCACTTCTCGAAGGTGATATCGATCCCCAGTTCCTGCTTCGCAATTCTGCGGCAGGCATCCGGAATGGACTCCCTGTAATGCATGTACCCTCCCGGAATATGCCAGCCATCCCAATCCGCGTCTTTGCGATACGTCAGCAGAAAGTTCTTGCCGGTCGTCGTGACAATCACCTCGACTGCCGGAATCGGCACGATGCCGTGGATTGCTTTCCAAACATCCAGAGGCATGTTTGGAGGCAGAAGATTGCTTTCCGGAAGCTTCCGGAGCAATGCGACCAATTGTGCAATTTCTTCAGAGGTCATACGGAAAGAATAGCGCAAAAAAGAATACCTGTGCTTCTTTTTAAGCAATCGGCCGAAAGAATTCCTTCGATCCCGAATCTCCTGGATACGGCCCCTGTTTTACTTCATGCATGCGGGTGTCTTCGAGAAATTCCACACCGTGACCGCCGCTCAGGATCAATGCGAATTCCCCAGTACTAATTTCTTCTTTTGCAACAGGATTCCAAGAATCATCAAAAATTGTGAGACGTACTTTTCCACTTTCCACGTAGAAAAACTCGCTGACAGACTGCACAGTGATGGAACGATCCGGGTGGCGATGTGGCTTCACTTCGTATCCCTTCGGTCGCTCCATAATGCCTACTTGCAATGGATCCTTGGTGATGAACTTGATTCCGTCGACTTGCACGTGTTTACCGATGAGCGCGAGTGTGCGGCCGTGAGCAGTGATGTTCTTTAAATCAGACATGGGATGATTTTATAGCTATTACACCGCCTCCGCCAAAATTCTCTCCATCCTCTGCACCCACGAATGCCGATGGACGATGTCGGCGCGTTCCTCGGGGTGATGCAACGGATGCTCGATAGCTTGCATAATGGCCTGCGCAAGGCTTTCCGCATCGCCCGGCACGCAGAAATGCACGATACGATCACTCACGATATCGCGAATGGGGGGAAGATCCGCACACACAATCGGTTTGCGCGCTGCGAGGTATTCAAACAACTTAAGAGGAGAGGTATCGCGCAGGAAGTAGGGATGACGGCTTTTGGGAGCGGGATACACACACACATCGCACGCAGCGATCGCCGAAGGCACACGACGCACGGGGATAGCACCCTGGAAACGAATATCTTTGACAGTCAATCCCCTCTCTTCCGCTCGGCGTTTATAGGTGCCAAGCCAAGAGCTGGGGCCGCCGACGATCCAACAGAAGACAGGAGAGCCCTTCTTCCGGAGAAGTGCCACGGCATCAATAAGCTCCGCTACCCCCTTCTCCAAAGTATCGCGTGTGACGAGGGAGCCGACATACCCCACGACAGTCCGATCCGTTGGTAATGCCCAGTCCTGCGCAGCAAGTCTCGCTTCGGGCAGGTTGTAGAAACGCTCATGATCGACGCCATCTCCTTCAACGAGCATCCGACGTGGATCACACCCCCAAGACAGGAGCTCATCACGCATCGCCTTTGTGAGACAGATCACCAAACGGCAACGATTTGCCATGCGTACAAAACGTCGCTTGAAGAATTTTGGAAGCGTATGGAGCTCCAGGATCACTGGGATTTTTGTATCGAGAAGTACCGGCAGTAAAATCGGAGTACGGATATAGAGAAGATCGGGGGTACATGTTTCGAAAAATTTTTTCAGAGCGAAACGATAGGAAAGCATCGCAATAGCAAATGCGCATTGCCCAGGAACAAAGGGCGAACTCAGTGCATCGAACTGTTGAAGACGCTCGATACGGAAATTCTCGGAAATGCCATAGAAACTGAAAGCACTCTCTACAGGCACAGCCCCCACAGTCGGCGTCACCAGCGTCACCTCATGATCAAGGGAAGCCACAGCATGGCACACCTGAGCCACCTGATAGCCGTGAGCACGCTCTGTGGGAAACCGGGTCTGGGTAACGTAGGCGATGCGCATGGATGCTAGTATAAACCTTGATGCAGTCTTCCGTCCTCATGTTTGGCTTCCATAATCTTGCGTCCCCGCGGCATCTCACGGTGCGGAAATATTATGAAAGCAAAGGAAAAACCATCGTGGAATGCCATACATCGCAGCGAGGCTTTTTCCCGAAGTGCCGGGATTTGATCAGACAATTCCGCTCCAAAGGAAAGGAATGCCGCACAGTCGTCGTCACCTTTCCGGGGCATCATCTTGTATGGCTTGTGTGGCTGTTAACACGCTTCCCCAGAAAAATTCTGGTCTTCGACGCTTTTATCTCCGCCTACGACACACTCGTGAGTGATCGTAAGAAAGTACATCCAGGAAATCCCCTTGCATGGTTCATTTGGCTCACGGACTTCATCGATTGTCATCTCGCCGATGAAATCCTTATTGATACAAAAGCCCATAAGGAATATTTTCGCCGGATGTTTGCCCTGCATCCGGCCGACATCACCGTGGTGTATCTGGAGGCACCTGAAGAATTTCGCCCGGATCCACACCACCGCAAAGCCATGGGAAAAACATGCGAAGTATTATTTTATGGGAGCTACATACCACTGCAGGGAATCGACATAATTCTCAAAGCTGCGGCCATCCTCCAGAACCAACACGCACACATCCATTTTACGCTCGTAGGAGGAGGACAAACCTATGCGAAGATGCGGATGCTGGCTACTGACTGGAAATTAACAAATATCACCTTCAAACCCTTTGTACCGCTCCACAATCTCCCGGCTATCATCCGTGATGCAGACATCGCTCTCGGGATCTTCGGCACCGGCGATAAAACCCAGCGCGTGATCCCGCATAAAGTCATCGAGTGCATGGCTTGTGGCGTTCCTGTGATTACCGCGGATACTCCGGCGATCCATGAACGGTACAAAGAAGGCGAAGGAATATATTTGGTGCCCGCAGGAGATGCGTATGCTTTAGCAGGGAAGATTGTGGAGTTGCAGAAGGAAAGTCCTCACCCTACCCTCTAAAATCTCCTCCATCCCCTGACCTCCTCCACGGGAGGAAGGGGGAGCCCACATTGAGAAATAGGCAGAAATGTTGCTTGTGCTCGGTTTCCGATCCAATGAAGCAGGATCCGGTCGCATTGGAAAAGCGCCATCGCGCATCATCGGTCGAGTGTACAATCGCCGGTCGCGTCCGGGATGATGCCGTCATGCATGCAGTGAGCGCAGCGCAAGAAAACGCGCTGTCTGACGAGTCCGCATCAGCGGACGAGGAGTTCGCGTTTTCCGCTGCGCGAGCGCCCATGCATAGGCATCATCCCGCTAGCGACCATGTTTCTTTCTCCACTTTCTTTGCGCCAAAGAAAGTGGAAACCGATTGAAGCAACCGATGACATCCTCGGGAAGCGGCGCGCAGGAAGAATCCTGCGCTGGGAGATTTGATGAGCCCACAGATCCCCTCTCCCTAACCCTTCTATGATCGTGGCTTTGGGACAAGGTTAGAAGCTATTGACGGGGTTTTGTGAGGGGAAATAAAAGCAGGATATTGATCG
>VMGQ01000004.1 GCA_007376635.1 Candidatus Peregrinibacteria bacterium Greene1014_49 | reverse complement strand
GAGTGTCCATGATCGTGAGATAGGATGAGAACTTCCATCCTCTTCCCCTTTCTCTGATGGCCACATCCATCTTTCGGGAAAACTTTCCAGCTGTGGTGGAGCTGCAACAGGCAGCAGACACGGCTGCTTTCATCATCGGCCTCGATCTCCATGCGAAGACGACGGCAATCTGCGTCGTCGACCCTCATATCCCCGAGAAGCCACTATTCCAGCGCAAGCGTCTTCCGAACACTGAGTTGCTTACGGTCCTCAACCGCTTCGCAGGCAAAAAAGTAATTGCCTGCGAAGCTGCCTTTGGGTGGCATGTCCTCTGTGATGCTCTTACCGAAGTTGCCGATGTCACCTTCATCCCCCTCGATGCACGGAAGACCTCGGCATGGATCAAAAGTTCCGGCATCAAAAACGATGCGATTGATGCACAAGTGCTCTGCCATGCCTGCCTGCATGGAGGCATTCGCTCACTCGCGGTGTACGTGCAGAGCAAGACGGCACGGGAAGGCAGCAAACTCGCACGATATCGGGAACATCTGGTGCGATGTCGCAGTGCCATCAAGAATCACCTACGCTCCTTCGAGCGTGATTACGGAGCGAATCCCTTTACAGGGGAAATCTCAGAAAAGTCCTCGCTCGCCTCGTTCATCCATCTGGATTTCAGAAAGGCGCTTCTGGAAAGTAATGAGCGGATCGCACGCATCGAGACACTCATGAAAGCGATGAGCAAGAGCGATCCGATTATTCCACTTCTCCAGACCATCCCGGGCATTGGTCCTATCACTGCATTCGCTTTGCGATACAAAATCGACGTCATCGATCGATTTAAAGATGCATCGCATCTGAGTTCGTACCTTGGTTTCGGTGTGCGGGAACGGCAGAGCGGAGAGACCACCGTGAAAGGAAAGATCGCGAAGACCGGCGATCCTCTTCTCCGAAAGCTTCTCATCCAAGGAGCCCAAATCATTCGCTTCAGTCGCTCCGATATCGTCTCCCTCTACTTCCCGTCACTCGGTCAGGCCGAGCAGATGAAGAGCCGGAAACATGCAAACAAAGTTGTTGTCGCACTCGCAAGGAAGAATCTCACTCTTGTGTATTATCTTTGGAGAGGTCTACAAGGCAAGACGACAGGAAGCATTGACTGTTGGTGCTACAATTTCCGCAACACCAGTGTGTCTATCATCGTCGGCGGCTGAACTCGATCTAGCCCCTGTCCGTTAAGGACTCTGGGAGAGTGTGAGACAGCCGCCCTTTGATGAATCCGACACATGTCTCCCGGGCCTTCTCGGAGAAGACGGATAGAAGCGTATCAAAGGATCGATTGCATCATCGCTGTTGCCTCATTGGCAACAACCGTTCTTCATGCGTCAACATCCATATCCTGCTGTAATTTCCCTTCACAACACCCCGTCAATAGATTCTAACCTTGTCCCAAAGCCACGATCATAGAAGGGTTAGGGAGAGGGGGTCTGAAAGCATCTTTGACCCCCTCCCCTTGTTCCCCTCCCGTCGGGAGGGGAGACGCTGCTTCACTCAAATGAGACTTACCCAATTTTTTCTTACAAAGAAGCAATCGATTATATTCTCGTGTCGCCGCACCCCAGTAGGGGTAGCTGGGTGGATGTTTACTCCACACACGGTACCGCTGGATCCGCGATGCAATTTTCCGCCTGCGCCTCTCCTCTCCACGGACACCGCTGCGAATATCGACACGCGTCATCGGTCATCTGCTGCAACTCCTTCCGAACCTCTTCATTGGAATCCGCATTGGTAAAGAGAATCTGATCCAGGTCTTCAAAAACATACTCCATCGTGACCGGCATTTCCTCGCCGTTTAAAAACATCCGAAAAGGATGATCTCCGCAGATCTCCCCATCGGCCATCGGCGCGAAGGATGTGTAGCACGCCCCATCGATCCCAATCTGGATACTTGCAAAGAAATCACCGAGCGTGAGCCCCGGCTTGTGACGATGAATCACATATCCGTTTCCGTCATGCAAATGCAGATAGGGATGATGCTTGTGACCATGCGCATCATGATCCTCGCCCGTCTGATCGCTCTCGGACTCTGACATAAATTCCTCATCCGAGAAATCCAGTTTCTTCCCATCGATCCACACAGCAAAATCCGTATGCGTGTGATTGGGATCCGGGTTTGCAATGGTATACGGATCCAGCGGTCGAAGCGCCGCCCACGCACCGAGGGCGATCATAACAACGGTAATGGTGACGAGGGTGCGCTTCATAGAGACATTTTAAAAATTATTCCTCAATCACAATCGTCCCCTTCATCTCCTTGTGCCCGGAACCACAGGGAACATTGCACTTGAAATCAAACGTTCCTGCTGTATCCGTGGGAATGGCGATAGAAACCGTCTGTCCGAGATCAACGCGCTGGCTGATGCCGAACCCCGGAATACCGATGCCGTGGATGCCGGATTCTCCTATGAGATTGAGCGTCACCTCCTCCCCTTTCTTCACCGTGATCATGCTCGGCGTGAAGGCGAAGTTGCTTGCAGTGATTTCCACCATGCGCACTGAAGCCGCAGGAGCCTTCGATGAGGGCACCATCGCTCCACCGGTTTCCCCATTCCCACCAGTGTCTTCCGTCGCAGGAACCTGATCGTCATCACCACTCACGATCTGCTCTTCTACGGTATTTCCCGGAACGGGCATACCCTGCTCCTGAGGAATTTCGCTTGTAGGAACCGTCGTGGGAGCGCAAGCAACAAGAAAAACTGTGGTGAGGAGGAGTGTGTGAAGTGTTCTCATGGAAGCAAAGGGGAAACGGCCGACACATGGTAGACTATGCTCGGCTCCCATGGAAAGAGTGAAAGTCACCAGAGGCATACTCATGACCGCCATGGTGACGGTCTTTAGCGTATTCGGCGCCGATAAATTCCTGCGCCCGGAAGTTTGGATGGGGTGGATGCCATCGTGGATGGAGAATGCCCTCGGAATTTCCCGAGAAGCATGGCTTTCCAGCGCTGGCGGCATCGAACTCCTCCTTGCAGCCGCTCTCCTCTTTCCTCAGAGAATGATCCGGCAAATAGCGGCGTGGGGCATGGCCGCATACTTGATTCTGATTCTGACGCAGGCTGGCATGAATGATCTCTTTGTGCGGGATCTCGGGCTATTTCTCAGTGCTGTCGCGATGGCGATACTCCTATAAACCCTTCCTCCTCCACACAACCCACCACTGACCGGGCGCAGCGGGCAATGCGATCTCGTACTCGTTTTCCACACGACGGAGAAATGCTTGCCTCACGCTTTCCCACACAAACTGCCGATCCAGAAGCCACTCGGGAGGATGCTCCTCCCATGCGTCCTTGCGCACATACAAAAACGAAGGAGGTTTGTCCGGAGTATTTCCGACGTACTCCACGATGACATTATCGATGGAAAATACCGTACCGAAGGTAATGGGATGTACCGTGGAATGCGCTTCAATATACGCAAGAAGCGGCTGGAAACTTTTGCCATCCCCTCTGCCGTACCGGAGAAGATTTCCGATACCGTAGATATTTCCTCCGACCATAGAGACCATAGCAATGCCAACGAGTATGTTTGAAAGAACGGATTTCCGCTGCCATGCCGATAGAAAGACCCTACTCAAGAGAAGAAAAAAGGCGACGATACTTGGAAGGAAAAACCGCACTTCGAGACCAATGGCTCGCGATCCTGCAACAACGAGCATCGCAGGAGCGATACAAAAGAGCATGAGGAGAAAAATGCCCTGCGGTGGATCTTTGCGCAGCAGATGCTCGACAACCGCAAGGAGCGCAATGACAACACCGTAGGATACTGCCGTGGCTGCCCACAGAGGCAAGGAAGGCCATCCGAGGACATCCGCACCAAATCTCGAGAAGCTCACGCCAGGATCCTGGCCTCCATCAAATGCCTGCTGATGGTATGTGAAAATGACGAGCAATCCGAAGACCAGAAACGGCACGCTATGAAGACGCAACGTCTTACGAAATGCTGCAGGCATTCCCGCAAAATACCCACGGACAAATGTTGCAGCAGCTGCGGCAAGAATGACCGTGATTGCACTCAGATGCAACGTCACCGCAAGGGACGCAAAGAATGCGTAGAAAATAATATCCTGTCTTGCTTCCGTACGTTCCATCCGCTGAAAAAAGACATAGGCGGCAAAAGCAGCAAGGAGCATCGGACTGTATCCTCGCGCCTCCACCGCCGTCTGAAGAATCACGAGCGATAATCCGATGAATACGGCGACAAAGAAGCCTTCTGTCTGCGACCGCTTCCACGACACTCGCGTCATCCAGAGAGTCAGTGCTATGCCTGAAAGAAGCGAAGGAATGCGATAGAGAATCGGCATCCGGCTAGGCCCAAGCAACCAGAGATACAGCGTATTGAGCGGGTGATTATTGAGATGATGAATACTCAAGACATCCCAAGCATGCTCGATACGATCGAGAAACATCATCGACCAGATTTCATCGAGCCAGAGCGGCTGAAACGCAGCAACGATGCGGACGGCAATACCAACCGCGAGGATGAAAACCGTTGCGATGAACAGCCAGTTGGTGTCCTGCGAGCGATGCATGCAGAGCTATCGTACACGGAGTATGGCAAAACCCCGACACACGTCGTGTCGGGGGGTTTTCCTCTTAAGAAAAAGCTTCAGAAACCCTAGACTTTTTAATTTACAAAACAGCTTCTTATAGTATTGTCAAATTTAGGTTGAGCTTGTTTATGCTCAGCTTGCTTCGTTTTCTGTTTTTTCAAAACACTGGCAAACTCCTAAAACAATGAAAGTAATGGGAGACTTTTGATCAGTATCATGAAAAGAGAATACGGAGACTCATGAATTATGTGACTTTTCAGAGAAGGAGAATCCCATGGCCAAAACGGCCGACCTCAGCGCGACCAAGGGGATACGCATCGGAGCAACGATGCTGTTCCATCAACATCGCGGCAAAGACGACTTCGCAGCCGACGAAGCCGATTACGACACTTTGTACGGTATCGGCTTCCGTGCATTTGAAGTTCAGCCCAGCAATAAGTCAGCGAGCTGGCTGAAGGGGCTGAAACAATGGGCTGCCGGACGCGAGGAGGAGACGCATATTCACACGATTGATTTCTTGGTGAATATCGGCGATAAGCCGGCGTGCCCTGTCAGTGCTAACAAGGACATTGTGCAACGTGCAAAGGACGTGTTCCAGGCGCACCTGGCGCAAGCGGCTCTCTGTGGTGCGCTTTCGCACTTCGGACCCTACTCTGCGGGCTTGCTCGCAGGGCACTACTTCTGGACTCCCGACCACGACGCGCGTTGCGTCGACTTCCTGGCCTGGGCTAACGGCATTGCGGCTAATGCCAACATGCTTGTCGAAATCGAGACACTGAACCGCTTCGAAACCGGAGTAAGTACTCTCGATCACATGCAGGAGCTCTTTGAAAGAGCCAATACTGGCAAATTCATCACTCACGGTCCGGACACTTGCCATCAAGCCGCGGGCGAGTCATCGACTGTGGAGGCATGGAAGCGTCATGACAACAAATTCGGCAAAACCGGTCATCTGTCCGACAGTGGTCGGACAATCATCGGCGCTGAGCAAGCGCTGACAACGACAGGAATTTTCCCGTACCTGGCCAGCGGCCAATGCTCCGTGAATACTTGGAACATCGAAGCTTTTGGCTCCGATGTCGACCTAGGGATTGCTGGGGCTCTGTGTCTGCGCGAGTTGCCAAAGCTGAGTGGCATCGAAGTGATGCGAAAGAGTTTTCAGCGCGTTGTCGCTGAATTCGCCAAGTGCTGATCCAAGCCAATACCATTTCCCAAAGGAGTTTGCCTATACGAAAACGAAGAAAACCCTGTATCACTGCGATACGGGGTTTTCTCTATACGCTTTGCACAAGAGATACACCAGTGGTACACTGGTGTTACACCTCCTTCCACTATGCCGACGTCAAAAAAACGCCTCAACCTCACGCTTCCCAAAGACCTTGCCGTCTTTCTCAAAAAGATTTCGCTTAGAGACGACATGCCGCAGGCAGCAAAGGCATTGGAGCTCATCGAACGTGGACTCGAGATGGAGGAAGGCGTGTTCAAAAAAGAATTTGTGGAGGAAATCAAGAGACGAGAGAAAGATCACCGGTTGATTCCCGCTGAGGAAGTATTCAAAAAGTTATGGTAAGGATGACATTCTGGGATGTGGCAGAGCGGGATCTGAAGAACCTCCCACGTTCACTGCGAAAATCACTGCTGCTCGGATGCCATGAAATCTTCGATGATTGGGGAATAGGGAAAATGCTGACAGGTACGCTTTCGGGCTATCGCATGCATCGGGTTGGTGTCTATCGCATCATCTATGAAGTCAAAAAAAGTTCCCAGGTCGAAATCGTCGCCATTGGGCATCGGAGAGACATCTATGAGCGGATGAAGAAGGGACGATAAAGAACGTGCAAGACACATTGAAAATATGCGTAAGGACACGGATAATGCCGCTGATCCATGTCACGGTAGCTCAGTTGGTAGAGCACGGGACTCATAAGCCCGGGGTCGCCGGTTCAATCCCGGCCCGTGACACCATTAACAACAAAGACCTATGATGATCTGGTGACGACAACACTTCTCTGTCTCCACGGCTGGGGTGGCTCCAAAGAATCCTTCACGGAACTCCGCGAAGCTTTGAAAGGGACGGATATCACAATCCTCACACCCGATCTTCCGGGATTTGGAAACGAGCCTGAACCAAAGAAGCCGTGGACGACGGATGATTATGCAAATTGGGTGGTGCAATGGTTTGTGACAAACAGACCCCCTCTCCCTTCTTGGGCCATTCGCATGGCGGCCGCATCGCACTTAAAATCGCAAATCGCAAATCCGACTTCGGTTCTGGCCTTCGCCGAGACGAGTCGCAAATCGCAAATCCGGATCACTTGTTTCTCTGCGCCAGTGCCGGCCTCCGCCATCCGCGGCACTTCAAGCGGATTCTCGGACTCACACTCGCAAAGCTCGGAAAAACACTGCTCAAGATTCCGGGGCTCACGTCTCTAGAACTCCTTGGAAAGAAATTTCTGTACCGCCTTGTGCGCGTGCATGACTACGAACAGGCAAGCACCGTCATGCGACAAACACTGATCAATGTGACCAAGGAAGATCTCCGTCCCCTCCTCTCAAAGATCACCGTTCCCACGGATATTTTCTGGGGAGAAGACGATGGTATGACTCCAGTCGGTGATGCCCATGTGATGCATAGAGAAATCGCCGGAAGCCAGTTGCATCTCTATCCGGGTGTGCGGCATCGGGTGCACAGGGAGAGAGCTAGGGAGATTGGGGAGGTGATTCTCCACGCTTCACAACTTTAGTCCCGAGCTTGCAAGCCCGCACTATTTGATTCCATTTTATTTTTGCCAGCGTGGCAGCTGTCATATCCAGAGGAATTTGCGTGCTATCTGGAACCTGATGGCGAATGGATGCTGGGAGGAGATCTCCTTTTTGCAATTGATTGGCGAAATCCTCAGGGAAATGTGTAGCAAAAAACTCTTCGATTTCCACCGGAGGAGGAGTCGAGCTTTTCATTGCTTGGCTCCACTGAACATCCCAGACATACTCTCGGGTGCCATCCGGATTTTGGCAAACGAGTCCCAAGTGGGGTACCGCAATGGCAAGTGCTCCATCGGGCGCCAAAAAGTTATGAGAAAATTGTGGCTGCACAGCAGGACCCGTGCTCGGCGTTCGAAATTCCTCGCGGAGAATGGCGATGTTTTCCGGGCTCATGCCATGCACGAATGCCCGAAGGCGGCCGTTGTTGTCGCGCACTGCGGCAATATCCACTCCTGCAGTGGAGGTTTCCTCTCCGGCAAGAGTTAATCGAACCTCTTCAATACCAGTCGGGATCTCTTGTCCAGAAGCGGATTCCCGTTCCTTATGAAAGCGAAACAAGAAAGGTGATTTGGGTTTGAGAGGACGCGCATCAATGCGTCTCGTGACAATAGGACGGTCGTGATCTTCTCGTGGACTCAAAGCACTTCTCAGTGCTCCCGTCTGCGATTCAGCGATGAGAGCAACGACCGAAGCAGCAAGTGTGGCGGAAAGGACGGAAAGACGCGCCTTGGACGGAGCGAATTTTCCTGCCCAATACCGGGCAAGCTGATCTGCGGTGACAGAGGAATTTTTCCGACGGAATCCTGTACGCGGCACAGGCATTGTCAAGGGAACATCTCCAAAAAGATTCTTCCGGGACCACGCGAGAAGACCTGCCTTATGCAGCTGACTCAGAGGCACTTGGGGATCTTGTCTATTTTTCACATCCTTACTGAGAAGTGCATGCAGTACATCGAGTAAATTTCTGTCGTGGATATCATCCAGTAACGGCAATTCCCCATCCCATGTCGCAAGTTTTATCAGTAATTCAACCGTTGTCCCTCCTTCGAGATGGCCCCTTCCTGTAAGAACTTCATGCATGGTAGCACCTACACCAAAAAGATCTTTCGCTGTCGTATCATCACTCTGCTCATCACCCTTCTCATCACCATTCTCATCACCATTCTCATCAGCTTGCTGAGCACGGCGCCTTCCTCCTGCAGCTTCCGGCGCCATGTACTTCGGTGTTCCGGCAACTGCTCCTGTTTGCGTAATCCGCGTCTCTCCCTCTTCTTTTTTATGAAATGTTGCAATGCCAAAATCGAGAACCTTCATCCGACCATTGCGTCCTACGATAAGATTGCGCGGCTTCAAATCCCGATGGATAACACCATTGCGCGAAAGTATGTTCACCGCCTGGAGCATCTGCGCCAGTAGATGTGCTGCTGCACGTTCCGCGCCAATGCGACGGCGTCCGGTACTATCCAGTCGAAGCGCAGAAAGCGCCTGCGCAATATCATGCACATTCCATCCGTCGATGTATTCCATAAGTAAGTATTCCTGCGATAGACCATCCTTTGTTCGTTGACTTTTGCAGCCAATGTTCGATGAACGCGACCTCGGGTATCGACCACCTGATACGCAACGCCTTGTCCACCAGCATTCCCTAGTTGACCAAGATTGTAGATACCCTGATCAAATATAAAATCTCTCCCTTGTGATTGAATGCAGGCAGATGCAAGAGTGGCAGCAACTTCCTTGGAACCCGTGAGTTCCTCAAAATATTTCAGTGCATACCCAAAGCCATCACTCTCTTTCCCAGATGAAGTCTTTGCATCACCAATATCCAAACCCGCAAGAATAATATACTGACGCACCTCCTCTCTCGTGGGAGCTACCGCAACATAGGTAGCAGTGCGGTTTAAATCACCGTTCGGAACGACAGTGACCGTGTTGTCTGCTAGCGCCGAAGGAGGGCTCTGCACATCTACAGACATGGGAAATCATTTTAGCCGTTCTCCCAAAACATGTAAACAAATGCATTATGAATCTTGTCAATTATCCAACGGATGGCTTGTAGGGATTCTTTTAGAACGAAGGTGTCGAAAACGACACGCACGCCGGATCAGACATACATCCTACATCATCGCAATCCACTAAGCCATCACCATCATCATCCACGGCATTCGTACATTGCTCGACGGATGACGTACTGCTGGGATTGATAAAACAACCGGCATCGGACATACAGTTGTCATCATCACAATCCGTCAGACCATCAGCATCGTCATCAGCGCCATTCGTGCAGATTTCTGCTGTCGCTGTGGATGAGACAGATGTTGAATCAGAAGTAGCTGCATCCCCTGCTGTTTCTGCAGCTGTAGGAGACGAAGCCGAATCTTCCGTGCTTGTAGAAGAAACCGAGGCACTTGTCGAAGGCGTGCTCGCCGCAGGCGCACTATTCGTGGAAGGAGCACTCTGTGGAGGCGGCATCACGAGAGTCGCCGGCAAACTCGAGGAGGGCGAACGGGAAACAGACGGTACGAGATAGACGCCCGGTTCTGCGTCCCCCCCTTCAAATTCATTCGAAGAGCGAATTTCCTCATCAGACCAGAGCGGTTCCACAACATCAAAGTTGCTCTCCATTTCTTCCATGATCACAGGCGCAGCTTCATGACCCGATGGCATAAAGAAATCCGGATCGAGACGGATCATGCCTGGGACGTATGCCGGTTGTCCGAAGAGTGGTCCAAAGATCTGCGGGATCGATTGAAAGGCATTGAGAATGCCAAGACCATCCACAAGATCGGGTATCGAATTGTTGTCATCATCAAATTCCGCAAGGCGCTCAGTTGCATCCGTACCAAAGAAGCTCAATGCTCCGAGAAGATTGGCGGGTGATCCAAGGGCTGCCGTTCCGAAGACAAATCCGGCATTGGCAACCATGAGTCCGAGTACGAGCTTGCGATTGGTCATGTGTATGTTTGGAAGTTCAATGAATATTGTACTATAAAAATGAACTATAATCAATGACCCGAATTTTCGGTGCATTACCGTGCTCTTTCGCGTACCCTTTTCCAGTGTCAGATACCGTCATTCTTCTTCTTTTCGCGATGGGAGCGCTCTCCCCTCTTTTGACCTTTGCCCATCTATGGCAAGTCAAAGAGTGGCGTCTCGACCGGCTCATCGATCACTTCCACAGCGAAGGAGTTCTGCGGAAGCTTCTCGGCGTACTGCGTGTGCCGATTGTCGCTGCCATGCTTCTTTTCGCTTCTGCCGGAATACTTTCTCCTCTTTTTGCCACACAGGGAGCTCTCTCGATCCTTGCACTTCTCTTGATCGTGCAACTATGCCTCTGGCGCCAGCCGATGCCCGTGTGGACAAGTAAAGCCAAGATGATCGTCGGCGGAAGTGTTCTCCTCACACTCATTATAGGAATACTTGTACAGCAACTCTGGAGCGGGATCCTTCTCCCCTGCATCATCCTGTTGCAACCATTCTCCGTAATCTTTATATGGTCGCTGCTTCTTCCTATCGATACATTCCTCAAGCGCCGCATCCTCTATCGTGCGAAGGCACTGCGCGAAGCACAAAGCAATCTCATAGTGATCGGCATCACGGGATCGATGGGAAAGACAACAACAAAGGAACTCATTGCCTGCGCACTTGGTGAAACGGCAGTGGCGACTCCGGCCTATGTAAACAGTGAAATCGGTGTCGCGCGATGGATGATACAAACCCTCACCCCCGACCCCTCTCCCCGAGGGAGAGGGGAGGTTCTTATTATTGAAATGGGCGCTTACCGTCGCGGAGAAATCGCACTCCTCTGCTCCATTGCAAAGCCACAAATAGGTGTGGTGACCGCGATCGGCACGCAACACATCGCACTCTTCGGCTCACAGGAAGAACTCCTCGCCGCCAAAGGCGAACTGATCGAAGCGCTCCCGGAAAACGGCCGGGCATTCATCAATGTAGACAGCACCATGGCCGGAAAACTCCAGAAGAACGCACTCTGCCCCGTCACCACTGTCGGCACGGGGGGTGTTCGCGACCTCGAGGCCTTTGACATCGAAGAGACACCCCATGGCATCCGATTCCGTGTAGGAGAAACAATATTTACGCTGCCGCTCCATGGAACGCACAACGTCACGAACGTACTGCTTGCAATTGCTGTAGGAGAACACCTCGGCATACAACGCTCCGTGATCGCGGAACGCTTATCGCGATTTCAGCCGCTCAAAGGAACATTCTCCATCGAAGAGCACGCGGGCGTGACGATCCTCAATGACACACATAACTGCAGTCCCGAAAGTGCGCGTGCAGCAATCCGCTGGGCGGAGAGTAAACACGCCGCAGAAAAAGTTCTCCTCACATCCGGGATCATCGAGCAAGGATCTGCGACCGAACATGTCCATCAGGAACTCGGGAAGCAGAGTGTCCCCGTCTTCACGCGTGTGATCTTTTTGAATAAAAAATTTGCTCAGTTCTTTGCGCAAGGGTTTGGGAAGAATGTGGAATTATTTTCAAAGGAAATTGCTCCCGTAAAACCCGGTACGCTCCTGGTGTGCCTGGGGAGAATGCCGAGGTCGGCAATGGAGAGATTGCTTCCCGATAACAGTTGCTAATTCTTGGTTGCTGGTTGCTAATGGATTAGCAACCAAGAATTAGCAACCATTTCTTATGTACCCCATCCACCACACCTTCGGCCCCCACGCCACTCTCCCCTTCGCTCTCCGAAGCTTGTGCCTGATATTCCAACCCTGGAAATGGAGAAATGGTTCAGAGCAAGAGTCCCTTCGCAATGCACTGCAGCAATCTTTCGGCGGAGATGTCTTCCTGTTCTACACCGCCCGCGAGGCACTGGCTGCACTCTTGCGCGCAATCCACCTACGCAGTGGCGAAGAAGTGATCATCCAGGCGTTCACGTGCGTGGTCGTCCCGAATGCTGTGCATGCCTGCGGCGGCGTGCCGATCTACGCAGATGTCGATGGCGACACGCTGAATCTGGATTGCGCTGATGTGGAACGGAAAATCACACCACGAACACGCGCGATCATCGCACAGCACACGTTTGGAATTCCTGCGGATCTCACATGCTTGCGCAAAATCTGCGACGAGCGCGGTATCTTCCTGATCGAAGATTGCGCACAGGTGCTGCCTGATGATCCATCCTCTCCCCTCGCCCGCACGGGAGACTTCGCGATTCTGAGTTTTGGCAGGGACAAGGCGATCTCCGGCGTGAGCGGCGGCGCGGTGATTTCACAAAAAGCGGATGCAGCAGTAGCGTTGGCAGATGCCGAACGAAATGCAGGACAACTCCCCTTCTCGGTGGTCTTCCGATTTCTTCTCTATCCATTGATCTACCGCAAAGCACGCGCGCTTTATGTCATTGGCTTGGGACGCGCGTATCTCGCACTCTGCAAGAAGCTCCGTCTGCTGATCCCCATAGTCACGCCAGAGGAAAAACAGGGAAACATGATCCTCCGGCTCCGGAAACTTCCCAATGCCTGTGCTGCCCTCGCGCTCTATTCCATGCAGCAACTACCGCGCATCAATGCGCATCGCAGGAATCTCACGCAATACTATATCGACGCATGCGGACGCAACGGATGGAATGTCATCCCTGGAATCCAAATTGCAAATTGCAAATCGCCAATCGCAAATCACCCTTTGCAGAAGTTCCCGTTGTTTTTCCCGAATGCCGATGGGCTGCGAGCATCATTAAAAGAAGACAACATCTTTTTGGATGACGGCTGGACGGGCTGTGTGATTTGTCCACGTGGAACAGACACGGAAGCACTGGAATATACCGCTGGAGCGGATCCAGAGGCTGAACAAGTGTGTGAGAAGATTTTGTGTCTGCCGACGCACCCGACGATGACGATGCAACAGGCGCAGCGACTCATTCTTTGCCTTGCAAAACGCCATGACCATTGAAACAGCATCAAATCCGGCTGCGTGGGATCAATTTTTGAGCGAACAACAATACCGTCCCTTTCTCCAATCCTGGACCATGGGCGAGGTGTACCGCGACTGCGGCGAAGAACCCATTCGCCTGATCGCGAATGACGATGATCGCGTTCTCGGAATCTGTCAGGCGATCTTTGTTCCTGCGCGCAGAGGAAAACATCTGGCAGTTTCGTATGGACCAGTTATCGCGAAAGATGCAGACGCGGCAGAAATCACAAAAGAACTTTTACACTCTCTCAGAACAATTGCCCAATCCAAGGGCTGCACGTTCCTCAGAGTCAGTCCTTTTTGGTCAGCAGATGCTGCACGTATTCCAGATTCTCTCTCCTCTCCCCTGCATCTCCTCGCAGAACACATCTGGTATTTGCCTCTACGGAGCCCCGATCTCTGGAGCCATTTGGGCCCTCCCCCTCCTCCCGTGGAGGAGGGGGACCGAGGGAGTGGAGGAATCTCCGAAGAACAGCTTCTCTCTGCGATGCGAAAGACTACCCGTAACCTCATTCGCCGCGCTGAAAAAGAAGGCGTCACGGTGGAAGCATCGAGAAATCCCGTGAACGATCTTTCCTATTTCCTCGCCCTCCACGATGAAACGCGCAAGCGTCACGGCTTCACGCCGTATACCAATGCGTTCTTTAAAGCTCAGATCGCACATTTTGCACCGAGGAACGAATGCACGCTGTATCTCGCGCGCTACCAGGGACAGGTCATTGCCTCATCAATCCATATGCATGCATTCGGTGAAACCAGCTATCACCACGGTGCAAGTTCCCATGCATTCCAAAAAATTCCTGCCAGCTATTTGTTGCAATGGACCGCGATCCGCGATGCGCTCAAGCGCGGAGACCGCGTCTACAACTTCTGGGGAATTGCACCAGGAAATTGCACGGAAGAAGGATTTAAGATTTCCGAAGCGAAACACCCTTTTGCAGGGGTCACACTCTTCAAAACAGGCTTCGGAGGGAAACTGCTGAACCTGGTGCATTGCCAGGATATTCCTGTTTCGAAAAAGTATTACCTGACCCGTGGATTTGAGATATTGCGTAAATGGAAGCGAGGGTTTTAAATGAGTACATGACGAATACACAACTCACAGAAATTCTGGAGGTTCTGCATCGCATGGATAAGCGCGACCGACTTCGCACGTGGGGAGGATTTTTCAAAAGCCTCCTGCACCTGATTCCTCTCATTCTCATCCTTTGGAGTACATGGTTTGCCTATGCGCACTGGGACGAGCTTCTCAAAGAGATTTCCAAAGCGGCCGCGGAGTCCTCTGCAGCCGTCATGCAGAGCCAGGGCAGTGATTTCAGCAAGCAGATGCAGGAACAAATGCAAAAATTGATGGGGCAGTGATACTTGATAAGTAATGAAAATATACTATAATATATCAATGAACAGTTCTGGCGAAGATACTGGCAAAACTACAGATCAGCCGATCTTCGGAGCACTCCCTCCGGATGCGGAAGATTTGGCACAAGAGCAGTTCACCGTGATCACATTCCCGGGGCAACACGGACACCCCGAAAGTCGGGAGCTTGCGGAGGGTGCGGAGTATATGGGTGCTGGGTTTCGAGAGATGCTTCGCAGAGCCGGTGTCCCCTATGAAAAAGAAACCGTCCCCTGCCCCAAGAGAGCTGGCAAGGTGACGGAGGCAATAAGCGATTGGTGTCGTGACCGCTTCGCACAATGGAGATGGCGAGCAAAAGATGAGACCGAGCAGCTCCGACGCTTCGAACAATTTAAATTGGAAGTGGATCGTGCATTCGATGTGATGTTGAAACACTTACTTGCAGGCCGCAAAGTGCTCCACGCCGCAGCATCGCATGATGCAATTGGGCGGGTACTGGCATGCAAAACCGCTTTCCCAGCCTCCATCATTCTGGATTTTGATAAGCACCCCGATTTTCAAGTTCCCGGAAGCGGCGATAATCCCGGCAATTCCGATGCAGTCAACGGTCATGCTGTATGGGTCGCGGCATGTACGGGGGTTGAAAATGCTGTGTTTGCTAAGCTCCTGCCGAAGGATGCAAAACTTCTTGAACGCAGGGATGTATTGATGACAGGGATCCTCCATCCGGACAAATCCGAAGCATATGGCGTTGCCGGCGTCGATCCAGTGACAAAAAAACAGGTAGAAACCCCGATCCCCCATGTCATGGGAAATGCTCTGGAAAAACCGAGTGATGAAGAGCCTTTGAAAGCCAAGATTCGGGAATGGATCGATGAGCGCAAGAGTCGCTACGGCGTGGAAAAGATCCAAATGGGCATTGAGGATGATCCGGATTCCGTGACTATTGACGATATTGGACCGGGAATCACGATGCCCACAAAGCGCGGGATGACTGCGGAACTCAAGTACAACATCCTCGAGTGGTTACATGAACAACCAGACGTGGAGATCGTGTATTACGGCACTGCGGAAGTACGGCCGGACAGAGATGAAGGCCAAAGAGTACGCAAACAGATTGAGCTCTGGGCATCTGCAGCATTTGATCTCGGCGATATCCAATATTATCACAAAGGATACGGTGGGGGCACTGAACGAGATGAACGTGTACTACTGGGAAAGAGAACGCCAAGGGGAACATTGCGCCATGCCCTGACGGCAACGGCAGCAAGCATTCTGACGTTGATCGGCGCGGAAGCGTTGCGACATGAAGGGCATGTTGAAAAACCCGCTATTGTTGCAAAGGATCCTGTGCAACCGACGAGAGAAGAGCTTGTACGGGAATTCAAAGGTCGGATCTACGACCAGCACACGGGGAAATTTCTGGATACGTTCAGCAGATACTCAGATTTCAAAGAGGAAACTGCGCGGTTCCGGGAGTCTGTAGAGCAAGAAGATCCTGAAGAACAGAACCGAATCCTGGAAAGCCTCGTGGAGCGATACCAAATTGCCGAGGAGAATGCTCCAAGCGAGCGCGCAAGAATGCATCTGGGAGAACTCGCTCTCAGCGAATTTTATAGAGGATGGGGTAATAAAGGAAAGGATAATGATCAAGACGGACTCGCTGGACAGCAATACTTACGTTTTCAAAAAGCACTTCATGAAAAAAGGAATTCATGAAGTGTATCATCCTACGCAAACGCCAAATACACCGACTTCGTCCTCAGATTCCTCGGCGTTGCATTGAACTTATATCCAACACTGGCCTGCTCTCCCCCCTTCACAATCCCCACGACATCCTCCGGCGTCATGGATCCAGAAACGATGAAGCTCGGCAAGCGCAGGAATTGCGTGCGGCCAAAAGATGTCTCCGGAGCAGACCCTATGCCAAAGAGATAGCCTGATTCACCTGCCAGCTGCGCTACGCGCTCATTCACTCCACCGATCGGGTAGCCGACTGCAAAGATCGGTTTTCCGGTCATTTCCTCAAGAAGAACACGGCTTTGCTCCAGCTCGAGCTGCAGCTGTGCGTTGGTGAGAGATCGCAGATCGTCCCCTGTGTGACCTCCCGACTGCACATCAAAGCCATTGGCAGAGAGGCTTAAGACGGTCTTTTCAGTGATCCCTCCGATGCCGATGTCCGCAGTCTTGAGAAAAAGTGTTGCAGACACTCCGGCCGCATTCAGCGTCTGTGATACCTCTTGAACATTTTTCGCCGTTACGTCGGAGAGCGCTAGCACTACTGCCTTCGGTGGCACCCGCGCATCTCTGTCCTCTTGAGTGAGAACGAGTTGGCGAAGATCCCGGAGCGTCCAGACTGTGACCCCTGCCTGCTTGAGTGCGGTGATGTGGCCACGGAGCGCCGCGAGTGTATTGTCGGCCGAAGCAAGCTTGTAATGCAGAATCGGCAGCTTGTACGTCTCCTGACGAACAAGGAACTGCGGCGCAAACGGCGAGAGATACTGCACAGCCACATAGCCTTCTCCGTTTGCAAATGGCACGCGCGCCCAGACTTTGTCTAGAGAAATCGGCCGTACGAGGGCTTGCCCCGGAAGCTCGCCGATTTTTTCACTTCCCGCATCCGGAGACTTGCGGACGTTCAAGAAACCGAAGTCCACGAAGTACACGCCTTCATATTTCTTGCGCTCAGCAGCAAGCTGCTCCTCCGAAACGAGTTTTGCGATGTAGCGTGTGGAAACGTATCCCTCTTTACCATCATCAAGTTTGGCCTTTGCCCATGCCGCATCAATAAAATCGAGAACCGTGAGCTGGTCCCCCTGTGAAAGACGCGCTACTTCGCCGGCCGTCACTTTCGCCTCACTACGGACGTTCAGGTACGCATTGGTCACTCGATACAGCTCCTGCCCTACTCCGGTCGGCCCCGAACGGATAGCGCTGTACGTTTTTGCCATAGAAAGATCCAGTTTCGGCAGGCTGCTTCTTGCCCCCGATCCCGTCCGCTCAATCCTTGGCTCTCCCATCGTCTCTCCTGTTCCGGTGCCCTCTGAAGACCTCGCAAGCTCCCTGAACCGCGCGACGTCGTCTTCTGTAAAGGTAAAGACATCTTCTTCCGGTGGTGGTGAACCGCAACCGGCGAAGAGAATGCCAAACGAGGCAATCAGAAGAAACGCCACGAATGGACGTGTGACAGAGCCGTGACGATGCCGCCGAGATACAGATTCGTAACGGCGACGGGTAGAGGGAGACCGGACCATGGGAGGGAAGGGGTAGAGACGCACCGTTGGTGCGTCTCAGAAAATAAAAGAGGGAAAACAAAGATCGGAATTACATACGATCAGGAACGCGTAGTGTCAGCAGCTCTGCACCGCACTTGAGAACAGTCGCAGTGAGTGCTGTGAGCGCGAGGCGGAATGTTTTTTGGGATTCGGGAGCCTGGAGGATCGGATCATTGTTATAAAACGCATTGAAGAGCTGGCAGAGTTGGTAAAGGTAGTGCGTAAGAACATGGGGAAGGTGCCCTTTTTGCGCTTCTTCCAGCGCTCCGGGAAATCGCAGAAGTCCGCCGACAAGTGATCGCTCTGACGTGGTGAGGGAGGCGACATTCGTGGGAAGAGATGCATCGCCTTTGGCATCGGCCTTCCGGAGCACGGATCGTGCTCGTGCGTGCGTATACTGAAGATAGGGTGCGGAATTTCCTTCGAAAGAAAGCATCCGATCCCAGTCGAAAACGAGTTCACTCATTCGATTTTGGCTCAGAATTCCATAGACCACCGATCCCACACCCATCATCTCGGCAAGCGCCTCCGGATCGTCTGATTGAATACTGTCACCACGGCTCTTGATCAAATCCCCCGCTCTCTTCACCGCCTCATCGAGTACTTCTTCAAGACGCAAGATATTTCCCTTTCGTGTGCTCATTTTTTTATCGAAAAACCGCATGCGGCCGACAACGACGTGTTCTAACGCAGGCAGCTCCCACTGGAGCAATGTCGCAATGGCAAAGAGCTGCTGGAAGTACAACATCTGAGCCACATCTACCACATACAGGATTTCCTTTGGTTGATGGGTATCGATGCGGTACCGGAGATTTGCAAGATCGCGCGTTGCATAGAGTGTGCCTTCGTCCGCTTTCTGAACGAGCGCCGGAGGCAACTTGCTCTCCTCAGAAAACTGAACAATGAGCGCACCTTTTTCCCCTGGCACAAAGATGCTCTTCTTTTTTCCCTCGGCAAGAATTGGTGCCATTTTATCTTCGTAGAAACTCTCGCTGATATCGCAATCAAAGTGCACATGCAGGCGTTCGTACAAATGCGTAAGAGACGATTTGGTAATACCGACAACATCGCTCCAGAATGCGCGAATTTCGCTGTAGCCCTGTTCCAGTTTTACAAAGGTTTTGCGTGCATCCTCTTCCAAAGTGGGATCTGCTTCCGCTTCATCATGAAAGCGCACATAGAGCGCGAGGAGTTCTTCGATGGAACAGGAGGTGACCTTCTTCCCCTTTCCCCACCGCTCAAAGGCGACTGCCAGTTTCCCAAACTGTGTTCCCCAGTCCCCCATGTAATTCCAGGCAATAACAGGATGTCCCGCGTGACGATAGAAATTCGTGATCGTCTGTCCGATCACCGTGGAGAGAATGTGATGAATGCCGAGCGGCTTCGCCACATTTGGCTGTGAGTACTCGACAATCACCGGCGCTTCCTTCCGCGTGACCCGTGCCGTGCATGCTTCGCGCGTCTTCTTGAGCTCATCGATCAGCGCTTGCGGCTTCAGCCACACGTTCACATACCCAGAGCCTGCAACCTCCGCTTTCTCCACGGAAGAATCTTGAGCGAGTTTCTCCGCAAGGGTCTGAGCGATCATCTTGGGATTTTGCTTCAGTTCCTTCGCGAGCTGCATGGCAACGGGCGTTGCGAGATCGCCGAAATCGGCCTGTGCGGGGCGCTCCCACGCAATGTTCACATTTTGTATTCCGAACGTTGTACGGATGATTGCAATAGCCTTCGCTTGTAATGATTCAAACATGATGCAGCACTTCTCTTGTGAACAAAACTTATACTCAACTTTCAGCGCGAAATTTAGCACTAAACCATAGGATTTCCACGTGAAAACAAAAATTGATCTTGCATACACTTTGTACTCATGTTTTGAACACAAAATTTATACCATGTTTTACACGGGTTTTTTGACTCTAAAACTCACGATTCGGATAACGATATAACGGTGTATCGGTGTAACGGGAATCCGCTGTACACGTGCGTGCCCGTTACACCGTTATACCGATAACCGTTACACGCCGTACTTCTCTCTTCATCAAAAAACCGCTATACTATAAGGAAATGGATCGATCCAAAGTCGCCATCTTAGTCGGCCTCACTCTCCTCCTCGCAGGCTGTTCCTTCTTCGAAGGAAAAGAGAATAGTCAAAACAAAGAGGATGATCTGACCGTCAAAGGAGCTGTGGGGAGTATAGCGGCGGTGCAAGTGCTCGAGGGAGGACTGGCAACACTGCAGTCTCGCCCCAGCGCCGCGCTCGGTTTATATATAACGGCGTATCTCTCTCAGGGCATCTTCCTTCCCGTTCACTCGGCGTGGATGGGTATTGAAGCGCAGAAGAAGTTATTTCTTGGACAAGGCAGTTCCTCTGCAGATGAAACCTTTACGCTCCTGCAGGAACTCGGCAATATCCTGCAGGTAAATGTCTCTGACATTCTCAATCGAAGTTCCGACCGTCGTGAAACACTCGATCAGTATCTCCAAGGAATGCATAACGTCTATGTGCTTGCAGAACGTAAAAAAACTGAATTGGAAAGCTCGGCAGAGGCACTCCGTACAGAGGAACGAGAGAAGCGCAAACTAGCCGATGACATTGATCGCGAAATCAAACGGGCACTGGAAAACGAGGACTACACGGGAGCAGGTTCGAGGCAACAGGAGCTTGGCAAGGCTCAGGGAAAAGTCGCAGAAGTGCAGACCAAACGTGAGCAAACAGAGGATATCGGTGACCGTTTCTTGGAACTTCTCGAAGTTGCCCAACATCGCATTGTCGCCATCGAAGCCAATCGCCTGATTCTCATTGCCGGGTTGCAGGTGGTGCAACTTCCAGGGATCGAAGATCTCGATATACTTCTGGAAAAAGGCAAGCGCAGGAATAGGAACACGAGCGCCTTTGGGACGGATCAACTGGAATAAGGGGGCGAAGGGCATTCTTAATTCTTGAGTAAATCCCCTATTTCTGATACAATAATAGGATTTCCTATGCCTCCGAGTCTCTCACAAAACCCATCGGCTCACGGGCCCTCCACACTGCAAATCCTGATTGCGGCGATCGACGACCTGCTTGGCCTACATGCACAGGCTCGAAAGGTGCTTCAGAAGAGCGCAGCGAATGGCGAATTACCTCCAGATGAAAAACAAGTTCTGCGGTTTTATGAAGAAGGCCTGCAAAAGACGCTCGACCTGATTTCCCCTTCAGCACTCGAAGTAAAAAACATGGAGATCATCCTCAACGACCAGCACGTGCATACGCTCTTTGTCTTTAACTGGCCCAACTACATCTACCCCAACTGGCTCTCACAGGTCATCAACTTCGATGCGCAGATGGACATCGCCCAGTATATCTACCCCGCAAGCAGTCGCATCATTATGAAGATGCTCCGAAAGAAGGTGGCGGAAATGCGCAGCAGTATCCGCATGCTTGAACAGCGCGGCATCGTCCGCGATCCGTCCCTTGAAGCCGCCCTCCAGGACGCCGAGGAACTCCGCGATCTGCTTGCGCGCGGCCGGGAGAAACTCTTTCAGTTCGGCATGTACATCAGCATTTACAGCGACGATATGGAGAAATTGAAGAAGGTACAGGCCGATATTGAGGCGATGCTCGGAGGAAAGCTGGTGCTCACAAAACCGGCATGGTTCCAGATGGAACACGCATGGATCTCGTCGCTACCCCTCTGTCTGGATCAGTTGGAAATCAACCGCAACATGAATACGTCGCCGATTGCGACGAGCTTTCCCTTCTCCAGCGCCGATCTCACCGATGATCATGGCATCCTCTACGGCATCAACCGGCATAACGACTCGCTGGTGATCTTCGACCGGTTCGATCTCCCCAACGCCAATGCCACGGTATTTGCGACTTCCGGAGCGGGTAAATCGTTCACGGTGAAACTCGAAATTCTGAGATCCCTGATGTTTGGAACCGAAGTCTTCGTGGTGGATCCGGAAAATGAATATGTGGAACTTGCAGAAACCGTGGGTGGCACATTTATCCCCATGTCACTCCAGAGTAGTAACCGTATCAATCCCTTTGATCTTCCGCGAGCAATTCGCGGGGACGAAGCGCAGACCGGCGAGACTCTCCGTGCGGCATCCATCACTCTGCACGGCCTCTTCAAGCTGATGCTCGGAACCCTCACGCCATCGGAAGACGGCATCCTCGATAAAGCGATCCTCGACACCTACGCCCTCAAAGGCATCACGCTGCAGACGAAAGACCCCTCGAAGATCGAGCCACCAACCATGCATGAGCTCGTCGATGTGCTCATGACCACACAAGGCGGTGAAAATATGGCGCAGACCATGATGAAATACACGGATGGAAGCTACGCCGGCCTCTTTGATAAGCAGACCAATGTCGAGCTCAGTAATCAGATGATTGTCTTTCAGATTCGCGATCTCGAGGATCAGCTCCGTCCGATTGCAATGTATGTGATTTTGAACTTCCTGTGGAACCGCATCCGCGCCGAACTCAAGCGCCGGTTCCTCGTCATCGACGAGGCGTGGAACCTTCTCCAGCACGACGACTCCGCGCGCTTCCTTTACGGTCTCATCAAACGAGCTCGCAAGTACTATCTCGGCGTCACGACCATCACCCAGGACGTGGAAGATTTCGTAAACTCCCCCTACGGAAAACCGATCATCACGAACGCCGCTCTACAGATTCTTCTGAAACAATCCGCCTCAGCAGTGGATAACCTCCAAAAACTTTTCTACCTCACAGACGGGGAAAAATATCTGTTGCTTAACTCCGATGTGGGGCAAGGACTCTTCTTCGCCGGCAACAAGCACGTCGCCATCCAAATTGTGGCAAGTCCGGAGGAACAGCGCATTATCACAACGAAACCTGAGGAAGTCCTTGCGCTGAAGGCTGGAAAGAAAGCGAGAATTGCTGCCGAGGAACTCGTGACGAAAGAAGAGAAAGAACGCAGCGATCTCTTTGTCGGATTCAATCCAAATAAGGAAAAAGCCCTGGCAACGGCGGCGGACTTAAGTCCGGCGGCGGAGACGCTGGAGACGACAAAAGAGAAGGCACCAGAAGAAGATTCTTCAGGTACAGCGACGAAATCGTGAGTCGTGAGATCGTACGACCTCACGATCTCCCCATCTCACAAATTATCGTAACGCCGTCTTCCCTTGCTCCTCTTCAGACTGTTCCACCTTCCACCGGATTTCCGGCTTTAACTTCCCCGGTAATGCAAATCCCGCAGCTTTCTTGTGCCCGCCTCCACTGAACTTCGCCGCCATTGCCGAAACATCGACATCATCCCTGAGTGTACGGAGTGATCCCTTCACCGTTCCACCGCGCTCAGAGAGAATGAGCGAAAATCGCATGCCTGGGACGGCATTCACATAATCGATGGCACCCGTAAGCTCCGAGTAGTCGGCTCCGGAGGCGCGGAAATCTCCTTCGGTGACTGCGGAAATCGCTCCGCCCTCCGCAGTGAGTGAAATTTTCTCAAGCACACGACCCCAGAGCTTGAGTGTACTGAATTTTGCCGTGCGGAAGACTGCCGTAACGATCTCTTGGCGTCTGGCGCCGGCACGCAGCAATCGCGCAACGGTGCGATAGACGGCAGCGGTCGTATTGCTATGAAGCAATCCACCGGTATCCGTATACACCCCCGTCAGGAGACACGTCGCGATGTCGCTCGTGATCTTCCATCCCACGGCATCGGCAAACGCTACGATGATTTCGCAGGTAGAGGCTGCCTCCGGAAAGACAAAATTCACCGATGCAAACAGGGGATTGCGGTGATGGTGATCAAACTCGATGGTGGGCATGGAACCGTCAAAGAGCATGGAATGGGTCTCATGCATTTCGGTAAGCTTCGGCTCGCCGCAATCCAGAATAATCGCAGCGTCCCCAGGAATATACGCATAATCGTGGCGGATACGGAGTGCCCCCGGCAAAAACCGGCATGTCTCGGGCGCCGGATCTGTGCACTGAAAGAGCACCGTCTTTCCGGGACAAGCGTTCTCGATGAGCAGAGCCATCCCCAGTAGAGAACCGATTGCGTCCCCGTCAGGATTCCGGTGACAGATGCACACAATGCGCGCTGCGCCAGCAATGATCTCCTGCGCGCGCCGTAGTTCTTCGATCGGAATCGTCATGGTAAAGGAATAAATTCTACGACAGAAAAAATATGCGGCAACGATGTCGTGTTGCGAGAAACGCTAGCCTGCTCTGCAACAATGAAATGACGAGCGAACTTCTCACGGTCTATTGCCCTCCTTCCGCTTGCAGAATTTTTTCAATCCGGCTTCCTTGTTCGCTGCGGAAATCGATCTCGAACCGCAACTCAGGCAAGTGATGAAGATGGAGAGCCGTCAGCGCATGCCGCAGCTCCCTGTGACGCTTTTTTATGAATGCCAATGCCGCTGCAGAATTCTGTAGCGCGCTTACGCGAACCGTGATGATGCTGGAATCCGGGCTGACCTCCACTTCTGTGATCGTTACGATGCCACACTCGGGAGGGCACTCACGCAGCACAGGTGCAATAAGCTTGCGGATTTCCGATGCGAGCATTTCCGGACGGCGCGGCATAGAGAAATTATAGTACAATCCATAGGAAATGCCTGCCCCCCCTCTCCACATCATCTTCGCCGGCACTCCAGCCTTTGCCGTACCTTCCCTGGAAGCGCTTGCGAAGCATCCCGCATTCATCGTCGACCTCGTCATCACACAGCCCGATAAGCCTGTGGGACGCAAAGGGATCATTACTCCACCCCCAGTAAAAATCACCGCAGAGAAACTGGGCATTCCTGTTTGGCAACCATCGGATATCAATAGTGAACTACCCCCGATAGCCGATAACCGATCTCCGGTACCCGACTACCTCGTCGTCGTCGCCTACGGCCAGCTTCTGAAAGAATCTCTCCTCGCGTTTCCAAGAATCGCACCACTCAATCTCCATGCCTCTCTCCTTCCCCGATGGCGCGGCGCATCGCCGATCCAACATGCAATCCTTGAAGGAGATTCTGAAACCGGAATCACGGTGCAACGCATGGTAAAGATGCTGGATGCCGGACCAATTCTCGCTCAGGAGAAAACAATGATCGGATCGCGCGAAACATTCTCAGAACTCCACGACCGTCTCGCCATCATGGGCGCAGCGTTGCTCGTCCAGACCCTGCAAGATCCACTCAAGGAAATGCCTCAATCCGAATCCGGCATCACTCTATGCAAAAAACTCACTCGCTCAAGTGGCATCGTGGATCCAAAGACCATGACTGCGGCAGAGATCGACCGTTGCGTTCGCGCTCTGAATCCTTGGCCCGGAGTTACGCTCTCTCTCGACAATGATTCTACTCTGAAATTACTCGCAACGGATCTCGTAGCCAGATCTCAAACAACTCCTTTGTCCTGCAAAAACGACACAACGCTGCATCTGATCACGGTCCAGCCCTCCGGAGGAAAACCGATGACAGGAGAAGAATGGATGCACGGACAACGATAAAAAGGCACACTATCTTCCCATGCGCTTCCTCGCTGTTCTCCTCCTCACGCTCCCCCTTGCCCTTGCCGGTCCCGCGACGCCGGGCGACACAGATGGCGACGGCCTGAAGGATGTCTTAGAAGACGTCAACAGCAACGGCCGCATGGACGGCAATGAGACGGACCGCATGAATGCCGATACAGATCGAGGGGGAGAAGCGGACGGAGCCGAAGTGCGTGCAGGAAGGAATCCTCTGCTGCAGGTAGATGATTTCACTTGGGATAAAGATGAGGACGGACTCACCAACGGCGAGGAGTTCGAGATGCGCACGAATCCTTCCCGGCCCGATACCGACAACGACGGCATCGGCGACAAGGAAGATCCGTTCCCGCTGGATGCACGGTACAAGACGGATCTGGATAAAGACGGCATCCCGGACGAGTACGAGCGCCTGCATGCCCAAAATCCCGAGGTGCCCGATGCAACGGAGGATCCAGATGCAGACGGCCTCACGAATGTCGAGGAATTTCAGGCGCAGACGGAGCCAGAGATTGCCGATACGGATCTTGATGGCGTCACGGACGGCGAGGAAGTTGCAAAAGAAACCGATCCCACGGCAGCACCTTGTCTAAAACTCGCACCTGCCGCTCCGACTTCTTTTCCGGATGCCGACGGTCACTGGGCCATGCGTCATATCGAACTTTTGCACCGCACACAGACACTGCAGGACGAAAAACCCATCGTGGAAGGCTATCTCTTCGGCGGTGCGCGATATTTTCTGCCGGATCGTGAGATCTCCCGTTATGAGCTTCTGAAAATCACCCTGATGTCGACCTGTGCGCCGTGGAACCCCGAAGGAATGCCTGTGTCACGATCATTTACGGATGTCTCGGCGATCATTCCCGTCGACGCCGCCGAAGATGACCGGCTGCGCAGCCGCGTGATCTATACCGGTCTGATGCGTGGCATCGTAGAGGGCTATCCCGAAGGGGATTTCCGCCCGGATATCGTTGTGAATCGCGCGGAAGCAGTTGCCATGCTCCTCCGTGCAACGGGAATGCAATCGGATATCTCGGAAGATCCACTGCCCTTCTCCGATATCCCCGAGGACGCCTGGTACAGAGAGATCCTCCGCACCGCCGTTGCCGGAAATATCATCGAAGGCTACGCAGATAGAACCTTCCGTGCGGGAGACCCGATTACACGGGCAGAAGCGGCGAAGATTGTGGCGCTGCTTATGGAGGGCAATGCATCAGTGAATGCGAATGTGAATACAAGCTCAGTAATACAATCCCCATAACATTCAAAGGATGCGAAGGAACTCCTTTGCATCCTTTGTTTCCCTTGCTTCCTGTTAAATCTTTCCCTGCATTTCCTGCAACGCCTCTACAAACTTCTGCAGATCCTCCACATCAAACATAATCGTAGTCTTCTGACCTCCGCGAGACTTCTCGGAGACCTTAAAGAACTTGCCATTACCGCTCTGCTTCAAGTCGATGTAGAACGTGCGCTGGCGGCCGTGGATCGTAATCGAGTGGATCTCATCGGCAAAGCGTCCGCCGGGAGCACCGGGGGCACGAGGAGGACGGGGAGTAGCTGCGGGTGCAGGGGTATCGTCGCCAAATCCACTACCGGTTCCTGTAAGTTCAGACATTGGGTCAAACATGGGATGTTTGGAAAAAGAGGTAGAATGCTCCCCTCGCCGCCGCTCCACCGTCTTCGGTGCCGCTATCAGCTTGGAAGCGAATGGAGTATATCAAAAAAATGATTGTATTTCCAAAAAAACCGCAGGCAGAAAGCCTGCTCCCTATTTTAGGTTATCAGCATATTGGGAGCAGCCTTTCTGGCTGCGGTTCGTCGTTATTCCAAAGGAGCAAACAAAATTTCTGGCATTCCGATCTTCTTCCACTCCTTCACTCCACCAAATTCTCGAAGTTCTTCCGTAATCACAAAATTTTTCTCCAACATTTTCTCCGCATACGGAACCCCAAGCTGCACACTCATTTTTTTTGCCGTCTCTGGGAGGAATGGCAACAAGAGTAATGCCGCATGACGCAAGGATTCCGCAAAACACCCGAGCAATTCGATCTTTTCCCTTCCCTTCAACGTCCAAGGCTTCGCCACATCAATGCCTCCATTGAGCGCCTGGATAAGCTCAAATGCTTGCGCAATCCCAAGATGCGTCTCCATGCGATCCATCGATGCAGTATATCGCTCCCAACCAGACTTGGCCTGCTCAGAATCTTTTGCATGATCCTTCGGCAAAACGATCTCTCCGCCTTCTTTTTGGAGAAGAATCAGCACGCGATTCAGGAGATTCCCCAACTGGTTCCGGAGTTTGCTGTCATACAGCTCAACGATCCGCTTCCACGAAAAATCACCGTCGTTGCCTACAGGAACTTCGTGACTCAAATAGAAACGCACCGGGTCAGGATTGCCGCCGAATTTTGTGAGCACGTCATCGGGCACAACGACGTTTCCTGTGCTCTTGCTCATTTTCTGTCCTTCGCTCGTGAGAAAACCGTGAATGAGGAGCTGATCGGGGGTGCGCACTCCCGCAGCTTTCAGCATCGCCGGCCAGATAAGCGCATGGAACCGCGCAATGTCTTTGCCAATGACATGCGTCACTGTGGCATCCTGCCACCATTCTTTCTCTTCATGATCCGTGAAATAGCCAAGACCCGAAATGTAGTTTGTGAGCGCATCACACCAAACGTACATCGTCTGGCCTTCATCTCCGGGAACAGGAATGCCCCATGCAAGAGAAGATTTTGGACGGGAGAACGAGACATCTTCCAGGCCTTGATCAAGGAGAGCCAGTGTTTCTTTTTCACGGAATGCCGGAATAATCTGGTATTCCTTTTTCAATAATTTTTTCAACCAGGCGCTTTCTTTACTGAGGATAAAAAACCAGTTTTCCTCTTTCACTTCTTCCGGAGCTTTCTTGTGATTTTCACAAAACCCATCGACGAGATCTTTTTTTGTGAGGAAACGTTCACAGCCAGAGCAGTAGAGCCCTGTGTACGTGCGCTTTTCGAGCATCCCCGCTTTCTCCAGAAGTTTCCAGAGCTCAATGACGGTCGGCCAATGCTTTTTCTTATCCGATGTACGGATGAAGATATCGCTGGAAATCCCGAGCCGCCGATAGAGATCTTCAAACAGCGGTACATTGCGGTCGACAAGTTCTTTCGGCGAAATCTTCTCTTTTTCCGCAGTCTGCTGGATCTTGATGCCATGCTCGTCCGTGCCGATCTGAAAACGCACTTGGTCTCCTCGAAGCCGCATCCAGCGGGCACACACGTCGGCTAATACTTTTTCGAGCACATGCCCCATATGCGGAGCAGCATTGGGATAATCGATAGCCGTAGTGATGTACTGGCGAACCATCAGAAGAAAGATACAAGAACTAAGGAACAAAGAAAGTACTAGACCTGACCAAATCACAAAGGCATCCAATCAAATAAGTGCGCGGAAGTCCCGCACCAGGCGGCAAAGCCTTGGTACGGGGCTGGAGCGCCTCTGTTGATGTGAAAGGATGGTCGCGGAAGGAAAACCCGCAGGTTGTCCTTCCGCGAATTTAAGGACATCCCGGCCCACCCCCTGCTCCACACACCGGGAAATTTGTTGGACTGATAAAAACATCGGCAAAGTCCACGATTGCTTTTGCGAGGATTGCGAGCACTAATCCGATCAGAGCCCCAACAATGATCTTCTTTCCGTTTTCCCTGTTTGCTTCGTCCGTGGCAACCCCCTGCATCGTGCTTGCTCCCCAGACCACGGCAATGATGCAGATGCCTATGATAAGTTTGCTTATGAAATTGAACCAATCGAGGGCAAGACTGTTGAGTAAATTTTCGCCGGGACCAAACAAACTAGCCGATGGAATTTGATACAATTTCCATGTTGCATTCCATGAAAACGCAAGAGCGCGGGAGGGAAGAAATGCCAGAAAAAGGAATAGACGTAGCATCATGGGATGAAGATCTTGAGGGTTGCAGTAGCGAGTGCTCGCGCAAGATTGATAATGAGGGCGCCGGCTATCGCAAACCCGATCGCATGTTTTGCCTTGGTGAATTCCTCCTGCTTGCCACGTCCGATGATCGCGCGAATACCCGCAGCCATAATGATGATCACGAAGAGCACATTGAGCAGATCAAGAATGGAAGACACAATGACCTCCATGAGCGTGAGAAGAGGCGCAGCAGCGCCAGTGGCCAGGTCCGCCGTATCCGAGATGAAACCAACGATCATCTGAGATCCAAGTAAAATTCCAAATCCTACAAGAGCCCATGTAACGCTCGATCTGCCGCGCGTGAATCTTCCTTCATCCCCAAACGAAAGAAGCATCTGTAATCCTCCGACAACGGTATAGAGGACGGCAAGCGCACCCCCACCGACTGCAAGAAACGTGGCGACACTCTCAATAGCCACTTTTATGAGATTTTCAACTCCGGCGGTATTTGTACCGCAACGCGCCGCACCGAGGTACGTACAGGGATCGGCAAAGGGATAGAGGGCTGCATACGCTGCAACCGAGTGCAGTAATCCACCAAAGATGCCAATGAGTAGAGAGAAACGTTTCATTGTATGAAGAAGCGCTCGTTAAGAACAGAGAGAATGAACCCAAAGAGAAAGAGGATGAGTAATCCAATAATGGCCGCAATGGCATGTTCCTTTGCTTGTGTACGTTTTCCCTGATCATTACCGGAAATCATGATTAAAATGCCAGCAAAAAGAAGCCACAGAATGACAATGCCTATTGCAATCGTCTGCAACCAAAAGAGACCTTGGTTGATGTAAACAAAGAGCGCTCCTCCATCGGCATTTATGTCTGGAGGGGCAGGACAAAGAATAGGAATGGTACATGTTCTCAGCGGCTCTAGCAGTGGCACAGTTGTCCCCCGCGTCTGAGACGGCGCAGCGTTCGCGTTTGCCACAATCGGAGTGAGGAGTATTGCCGCACTGGTGAGCCATCGAAACATCAAAGTATTCTACCATATTTTCGATTCTTTGAGAATTTGCTCATATATCAATATTATTGTATAATAATAACAAATGCACACGCACCGCATACTCCTCCTCAATCTTGGCTATGAGACAGGTCTTGATGGCTCCTTGAAAAGCTATTGCACGCAATCTTGGCGGTATCTCCATACCCCCGAAAAAGTCCTCCACAGCGTGCGTCGAGGATTCCAGACACTCATAACACAGGTACAGCCTGATATCTGCTGCATCCTTGAAATGCATCATGACCCTTCACTTATGAAAACCTTCGCCGCATACCAGTGCCGCCACATCGATCCGAAGTACGGCAATGGCAGTATGCTTCGGCGCCTCCCCTTCTTCCGGGATAACTGTAACGGAATTTTTGCGATGGATCGCCTCCCTTGTAGAGCGAGACAGTTCCAACACGGTACAAAAAAACTTCTCTATGACGTAGAAGTAGGCAACGACTTTTCCCTCCTCGTCAGTCATTTTTCTCTGCACGCCTCGGTACGCCAGCAACAGTTTCAGGAGATCACCGAGATCGTTTCAACCCGAAAAAGCACCATCGTCTGCGGCGACTTCAATGACTTCGGCGGATGCAAGGAATTGAACGGATTACTCAAAGAAACAGATCTCCGGATCGTCCGCCCTCCACAGAATGTTACGTTTCCGGCATGTCACCCACGGCGTCCGCTCGATCTCTTTCTCTGCTCCAAAAACATCATGCATGTGCAGGCAGAAATTCTGAAAGACATCCATCTTTCGGATCATTTGCCGGTGCTGCTGACGGTGACCATTTAAAAAGTATGAATACGGATGATCCTCCATCGGCAGAAACTCCACCACAAACGTACGATCTCTCTCAGGAGTTTCTTACAATGGACTCCTCTAATTTTCGCGAGCATATTTCTCAGCTGATGCAAAACTCAAACCGGAAAGAGGGCACGCAGAACTGCCCGTTGATCATCATCAATGTGAGATGGGAATCGCTGGGTCAGGATAATCGTCAACGGCTCTGGAAAGGGAGAGCGCTGAAAGCAATGCAGGATTCACTCGCAAGGTATCCGGGGCTCTTCAATATTGCCGTATGCATGACAGATGAAGAACTACGAAGAACGCGGGATATGGCCAATGTGTTTTGTTCAGGAATTCGGAGGATTGTCGAAAAAATATCATGAGAAATCGAAGAGCTTGCAAAGTGATACACTTTTGATACACTAGAAGTATTCCACTCTTTCCCTATGGCAACCCTCAAAAAGCGTCTCAATATTACTCTCCCGAAGGAAGCGAGAGTGTATCTCAAGAAACTGGCAATAAAAGATCAGGTGCCTGAGGCAACCAAAGCAGCAGAACTTCTGCAAATGGCATTGGAAATTGAAGAAGATGCCTACTTTGCACACGTAGCCGAGGAGCGTCTAAAAAAAGGCGGAAAGTTTATTTCTCATGAAGAATTCTGGTCAAAGGTCTTATGAGATATGAGATCCGCTACAGCGAACACCTTGACTGGAAACGCTTCCATAAGCTGCCTCGCAAAGAAAAAGATCGTATCAAACGAGCGGTCGAGGGAAAGCTGACCGTCCGTCCAGAGATATTTGGAAAACCTTTGCGACAGTCCCCGTCAGGTTGCCGCAGTCTTCGGGTTGGGGACTATCGTGTAATTTTCCGGATCAAGGGAACAACAGTGGAGATTGTGTTATTTGGGCATCGATCCGCTATTTACAAGGAAAGTGATGGAATCTTGTAAATCAGACTGGATTCTTGCATTAACGACTGACGCTCCGTAGGATTTCTCGGCATGCGGACAAAGCTCCCGCCTTCGTCCGCTGAGGCGAACTACGGTGGGCAGGCCAGAATCAATGTCTGCCTGTGCTATTCTTTCCCAGCACCATGCGGATGTAGCTCAGTTGGTAGAGCGGCGCCTTGCCAAGGCGCAGGTCGCGAGTTCGAGCCTCGTCATCCGCTCCACGTAAAGGCGCCTCAGCGACTTTACGTGCCACGTGGCGGCGCAGCCGCTTTACGTGGCAATTTTGAACGGCGCCCACGTGGCGCAGCCCCTTCCTCTGCGGGATTAGTACAGTGGTAGTACGCGAGCTTCCCAAGCTTGAGACGCGGGTTCGATTCCCGTATCCCGCTCCACGTTATTGCCCCATTTCCCGTAACTGCACCCTTGCCTGCTCCATATCCGGCCGGTAGTGCAATGCGCTTTCAAAGCTCCGGCGCGCATCTTCGATCTTTCCCATTCTCCGGTAGACAACGCCAAGATTGTAATGAGCATTGGGATAAAACGGATGGATCTGGAGCGCACGCTGGTATTGCGTCACTGCGTCTTCGTACCTCCCCTGCTGTCCCGGGTCACTGGGATCAAGCGTCATCGCTTTGCGGTATGCATCCTCCGCTTCGGGAAATTTTCCCGCTTGTACAAGGAGAACTCCTAAGCCGAAGTACGCGTCATATTCCCCGGGATTGATGTGTATTGCTTCACGGAAAGAGGTGAGAGCTTCCTGGAGCTTTCCCTGTCTGCGGTAGAGTGTCCCGAGATTACTCCACGTGCTTGCGAGTGGCCGGATCGCGATCGCCTGTTTGTAGTGCTCCTCTGCTTCCGCTAAATCTCCCTTCCGATAATAGACCGTCCCAAGATTATTGTGGGCCGCCTGCGCGGTAGGATACAGCGACAACGCGTGCGTGAAGAGGGCTGTACTGCTCTGCCATACGCGAGACTGGGAGAAGGAAAGACCAACGAACAGAAGAAGGATTGCCACAGTGATTGCCATAGCTTTACCACGCACGCGTCGTATCCCCTTCTCCAGCAATACAGCAATCCCCAGCAATACGACAATCGAAGCAAGATACGCATACCGATCCGAGGCGAAGTACACATCCTGAGCCTCAAACCCCTTGCGATAATTGATAAATGTAGGTGCGAGGAGAATCCCAAATGCGAAAAGACTCAGGAGCGGCCACTGCATTCGGCGATAGAGAAGAATGGAGACAATGATAAGTACAGCAAGAATCAGACAAGAAACAAGAATCGAAGGCGTGCTCAGTGCAATGGCACCATCGAATGGATAAATCACAGAGAGCGAGACCGGTGCAACAATTTTCTGAAGATAGAACACGGTACTCAGGCAAGCCATAAAGAAAAATTCGAGCAGATGTACGGTACCGATCTGCCCTGGTTTCCCATAGAGCGCAATGATGCCGAAGACGATGCTGAGTGCAAAGAAAGGAGTCATGCGCATCACGTCTTGGCGCGTGATCCTGCCAGAGCGATGCCATACGATGAGCAACATGATGACCGGAAACGTGACGGCGATCACTTTGGAAAGCAGCGCACAGAGAAATGCGAGAAGCATCCCGATGTACCGCTTCCGAGAGGGTCGTTCTTCATGAAGAAGAAACAGGAATGTCGCGAGGAGAAAGAAGAACGCACTCAGGATATCTTTACGCGCAGAGACCCACGCGACTGCCTCCGTATGGAGCGAATGCACCGCAAAGAAGAGGCCTGTCAGAAGCGCTGCCATGCGATTGCCCTTCAGGAGCAGATACGCGATCCCCGTAACGAGGAGAGCATTTCCCGCATGCAAGAAAATATTCGTCAGGTGATAGACGAATGGCGACATGCCGCCGATGAGGAAGTTGATCTGATAACTGAGGAATGTGAGCGGAATGTAGAGCTCCGGATCGTACGTTGTGAAAATTTTCCCGAGCGTCCACGGTGTGATCGCCTGCACAATGGGATTTTCAAAAACCAGGAGATCGTCATCCCAGAAGATGAATTCGCCAAAGAGAGATGGTCCAAAGGCAATGAGGACAAGAAGCAGAAATACTGCTCCGAGCAGAATAATGTGCCTTCGTGAGGGGAAATGCAGCATTGTGGATGGCTGGAAAGCAAGAGGAAGCATGATAGTAATGGTGCGCTTGGCGGGACTTGAACCCACAACCTTCGCCTTCGGAGGGCGACGCTCTATCCAGTTGAGCTACAAGCGCAGTGCAAGAAGTATGAATCAGGACTACGACATCGGGAAGAAAGAAGTTCCCAATGTATCTCATCGCATCATTTGATCCGCGCGCAGGAGTTCCGGCCATTTTTTTGCAAGAAATTCTATAATGGATTGTGCGGCAATTGCGTTTCCCCTGACATTCCAGTGTGTATTGCGAAGGGCATACGGAGAATCTCCCTCCTTGAGGGCAGTACGCAAAGGAGGAAGAAGATCAAGTGTTTCGATGCCCTTGGCTCGGAATGCATCCACAATCTTTTTCTGTGTTCCCTCTGTATCCAGCGACGTCAGCGGGAATTCCCGCCACGTGCCGTACATCAAAAGATCTTTTTTCAATGCATCATTCACCTGTACTTCATCAGGAATAACGATGACGAGAAACTCTGCCCCAGTTGCATGCACTTCCTCCGCTAGCTGCTCCAAGACCATTGCAACCGAAGCAATATTCTTCTCCGTCCTATCATGCCATGACGGGAGAAAGAACAACGAACGATCGAGTTCGACATTCTGAAAAATCTTTTCCGAAAAAAGCGGGATTTTCTCATCATAACGATAAAGGGGTTCAGCATCGGATTTCGGCTGTGCAGCGGCAGCGCGTGCCTGTGCCCGCGCTTGAAGCAATGCAGGAATTCGTGCAAGAGAGTGCAAAAAACGAGTAACAATCCACCGGCGCTCCAGAGGCGGCCGAATGTACGATTCATCACTGAAATCATTGCCCACAAAAAGTCCGAGAATCACGAGATCTGGCGATAGTCTGTTGCCCTCAATGGTGAAGACGCGCCGCTCGAGATGCGGGCCAGCTGCGGGTATACCAAGATTGATCAGCTCCACCGGCCGCCCTGCGTTCTTTTCCCATGACTCTGCAACGCGCGTGTTCCACATGTCTTCATACGGCACTCCTCCAGAAGAAAATGTGAATGAGTCACCGATGGTCAGAAGACGCAGTGTTCCTCCGGATTTTTCCGTTATGTACGGATGCGTTCGAAAACCATGGGCATCGAGGATGAATCCTGCATGATCGGCAAAAGGCTTCGGCATGACAGGGAAAAATGCCTGCAGATCAGTAACGTCTTGGAGATGATCGTACGAAAGGTGATCTTGGGGAGACCACAGCGCAAGACGGATGACGGATGAATACGGAGCAACGAAACGGAGCGCGAGATCAAGGGTGAGAAATCCGAAGATCACCGTGAGAAGAACAACACGCAAAGCGCCGATGGTACGGGCGCAGCGCATTATGAAAGAGCAAAAAATCGAACCGTATTCTCCGTTGTGATCCGATCAACTTCCGCAAGCGCAATCCCCTTCTCGTTCGCGACACACTTCGCTACTTCGACGACGTACGCGGGCTCATTGCGTTTACCGCGATACGGAACGGGCGCAAGATATGGACTATCGGTCTCGATCATCATCTGCTCGAGTGGACACATGCGAATCGTACGGCGGATTTCTTCCGATGCCGGAAATGTGGCGATGCCGGTAAAGGAAAGAAAATGCCCGGCTCTCACAAGCGCTTCCACGTCTTCCCATTTCTCTGTACAGCAATGGATGACAACGCGCGGCGGTTGTACTTCGTTGATGATCGACCGAATATCGGCGACAGCTTGCCCTGCACCGGAGCGCAGCGACTGGTGCGGGGCTGAGCGGCAATGAACGACTGCGGGCTTCTGTAATTCCTTGGCGATAAGTAACTGCTCCCGGAATGCCTTTTGCTGCACCTCTTTCGGACTGTGCATGTAGTGGTAATCGAGTCCAATCTCTCCAACCGCAACGGCTTTTTTATGGAAGAGCATCTTGGTCATTGGCTCCTGGTCATTGGTCATTTCCCATGCATCAGCATGATGTGGATGTATCCCTATTGTACAAAATATTTGTTCATACTTTTCAGCTATCTCTATTCCTATTTGCGATTCTTCTAGTGAATCGCCGATGCATATCATACGATCCACCCCGGCTTGCGTAGCCCGCGCGACAACTGCATCGAGATCAGCATCAAATTTCGCGTCGGCAAGGTGGCAGTGGGAATCGATCATGAAAATATTCTACAGGCAGTCGACGATGCGCACCGAAACTCGTACTATACAGACACGGGTCGGTAGCTCAGTTGGTAGAGCAGTGCCCTTTTAAGGCATTGGCCGCGGGTTCAAATCCCGCCCGACCCACCAAATATGAAAACCGCCCTCATTACCGGCGCCTCCGGCGGCCTCGGCGAAGAATTCGCGAAGCTCTTTGCGCAAGACAGCTATGATCTTGTGCTCGTCGCACGGAATCAGGAGAGATTGCAGGCAGTCGCGAAGGAGTTGCAATCCAAATACAACGTCGCTGCGCATATCATTGCCATCGATCTCTCTGTGCCCAATGCCGCCACAATGCTCTTCAAAGAATTGCAAAAAAGAAATATCCAAGTACACACACTCGTGAACAATGCCGGCTTCGGTGCGTACGGACTATTTCACGAGACATCCTACGAGCACGAGAAACAACTACTCCAAGTGAATATCACAGCACTGACGGATCTCACAAAACTGCTTCTGCCGCAGATGGTACAGCGCAAATCGGGAGCAATTCTCAATATCGCATCGACCGCTGCATTCCAACCCGGTCCGCTGATGGCCGTGTACTACGCAAGCAAAGCCTACGTCATGAATTTTTCCCTCGCACTTTCCGAAGAGCTTAAAGGAACCGGAATCTCGGTGACGTGCCTCTGCCCCGGTCCCACAAAAACGGGATTTGAAAAGAATGCGCACATGGGAACATCCCGACTTTTTCAAAAACGCGTGATGGATGCAGCAACTGTTGCACGCATCGGATACCACGCACTCAAGACCGGACGACCACTTGTGGTTGCGGGAAGACTGAATGCCTTTGGCGCCTTCATGACGCGCTTCGTTCCACGGATGTGGGCAGCGTGCATTGCAAGACAAGTCCAAGCTCCGCGATAATTGTTGCATGCCCCATTACTTCTATCTCGCGTGTTGTAACGATGGATCGCTCTACGCAGGAACGTGCATGGATTTGAAGGAAAGAGAAGAAAAACATAATGCAGGAACAGGCGCGAAATACACGCGCAGCAGATTGCCCATCACCATCATTTACCACGAGGAATTTTCGACACTTGGCGAGGCAAGACGCAGAGAAATTGCTGTCAAAAAAATGAAGAGAAATGACAAAAATGCACTATTAAAGGGAAAATGAGAGTCTCGGGTGTACGAATGTACACTTGCTGAATTTTTGCGGTCTTTCTAGAGTCGTTCCGTGGTTGCAGCAGCACTCCAAAAGCGGCCGAAAAGAAACACTCTTCGTGATGCGATGCATCAGATGGAGCAGCGGCTATGCAGCCGTCTGGATACACAAGATAAAACGCTTCGTGATGTGATCAATCACATGTCACATATGGAGCAGCGGCTGACTGCACGATTGGATCAGCATGACAAACGATTTGATACATTGGAAAAGAGGCTTTTTTCACCGATAGATGGATTGGAAATGAGACTCACGATTCGGATCGATGATCTCGAAGAAAACCTTACTCGACGCATCAATGCATTAGATGAAGATCTCACGGCCACAATTTTGGATACCATTGTCATCCGCAAATTCGTCGGTATGCCTGTGCCGGAGGAGGGTTGAAAACAATAAAAAATGGCCGGGACTTTCGCCCCGACCATCTTTCACACAAACGCAATGTCTTCCTTGTTCTCACGAACCCGCTCGGGGCATTTCGCTGCCCCACGTATTGGGTCCGCTGTACTGCAGGAACACCAGATCCGATTCACCATCGTTCACGACGCGCACTCCTTCAGCGGCCGCTTTGGCAGAGATGAAGAACTCGTCATTCACGACCTCGTAGAATCGCATCAACGTCGAAACGTGGACACGGTGCTTGGCAATCGTGCCTCGCCCCGTGACAAAGACAACGCCGCTGGCCCCAGGCTCCTGGATAACAAACTGGCAACCAGGTTCAACAGTCGTTTCGGAGGCAGAGAAATGCTCTTTCCCTCCAATCGTACCGTAGACCACCCATTTGCGGGTGATGCCGTGACCACTCCGCTTCGTATCGACGACCGGAGGGAGGTAGAACTTCCTCGCGAAGTCCGGATCAAGGTTGCCCTCCCAATCGAGAAGATCCACCATGTGGTCAAAATCCCCTCTCCTGTTGTCGGGAATGTCCTTGAAGAGCAGACTGTCCCGATCGAGCCAACCATCCGAGGTTCGTGCCTGATACATCTGGAACGTGTCAGAGGGGCACTGTGGCTCAAAAGTACACCAACCGGCCGGCGCATGACCGATCGCCGGAGGCATGAGCCACCCTGTGCCCGGCTGCATGAGATATCCTTGTGAGAGATGACGGATGTCATCCCCACCTTGACCCCAGAGTTCCAAACTCCGACGCACCTGCTCCTTTGTTGTCCCAGGCCGTAAGCCCATGAACGTGATGGGCTCTCGAGCACGCTGCTGATTGTAGTGCGGTGAAAAGTAGTACGACTCGGGCTTGCCGAGCTGTCCCACTTTTGCCGCATCCGCATCGCGCATGTGAGCGTGCCAAGGGAGCGCGCCTTCGTTGTCGAAGAATTTCGAGTAGACGTACCACTTCTTAAACGCGTCCCACATAGCCTTGCCGACAAGCAACTCTCCTTGCTCCTGCACTGCATCGGACAAGAGGAATCGCCGCCCATTGGGGCTCAGCACGAAACTCAAACCCTCATGGTCGATCTTGTGCGTGTTTTGCGCTGCCATGCAGCTTGCAAACCATCGCTCATCGGTTCCCCTTCTCGGACCATGGATGTAGTAATCCTCGTGATGCAAACGTAAGTTGTGCCCGGGATTACAAAACTCCCGGTGCACCCACGCTTGCAGCAATTGGAGAACTCCACCTCCGGCCTCCAAAGAGGCATCCAACTCATGACGGACATTGCCGTCTACGAACGGAAGATTCTTCCAAAAACGAATCATCGAACGAACTCCTTGCGATAGAGAACCAACATCGTGAGCAAAACCGTACACAGGTTCTGGGCAGGTAGACATACCTTGCGCTATGACATTGGCAGGCTGCGCACAAAAAATGCGCACCATGCCAATGTCATGCTGTGTGAAAGAACACCTGATCTTGAAAGATCAGCAGAGTACTTTCACACTCAAATGATATTTTTGCAAGGATTCCTCTTACGAATTCGCCGCATTCCGCGATCTCCTTCTTTCATTATCCGTGAGCATTTTTTTCCGGAGCCGAATATTGATCGGTGTGATTTCCACAAGCTCGTCATCGGAAATGTATTCGAGTGCTTGCTCAAGCGTCATCGGCTGAATCGGCGTGAGTTTCGTTGCTTCGTCGGTTCCGGAGGCACGCATGTTCGTGAGCTTTTTGCCTTTGGTGACGTTCACTTCCATATCTTGGTCTTTTGCACTTTCGCCAATGATCATCCCTTCGTACATGAGCGTCCCCGGACCGATGAAGAGCTTGCCGCGCTCCTCCAATTTCCAGAGATCGTACCCCGTTGCGACTCCGTGGAGCATCGAAAGGATGGAGCCTCTGGTACGACCCGGAAGATCACCTTTCCACGGCTCGTAGCACAGAAACGAGTGCGAGAGGATTCCCTCCCCCTTGGTCTCGATGATGAAATCTCCACGCAACCCCAGAAGTCCTCGCGTGGGCGCCGTAAATTCTATGCGCGTGTGACCGTTTTCGGTCTTCATATCGACCATTTCCCCTTTGCGGCGCGTCAGCATGTCGATCACGGTACCGATGGCACTCTCGGGAATATCAATGATGACCTGTTCTACAGGTTCTTCTTTTCCTTTCACTCCATTACGCACGATCACTTCCGGGCGTGAAACCTGCAATTCAAACCCTTCGCGACGCATCTGTTCGAGAAGCACCGAGAGGTGGAGCTCTCCCCTCCCCGATACGCGGTAGGCATCCGTGCCCGGAATGTCTTCAACCAGAAGTCCGACGTTGGTCTC
>VMGQ01000003.1 GCA_007376635.1 Candidatus Peregrinibacteria bacterium Greene1014_49 | reverse complement strand
ATATTTTTCATGATGCATGGGGAAAGATCTGAGCATATCTTGGCTTACACAAAGGGAAAAGTGTTCACTTTACCACCCATTTTTGTCCACTAGCCCCGAATCGACATCCATTGCAGCGTATGGAAATTTCTGCGCGCACTGAGTAAGAGGCATTATTGCAAAATCTGCGTCGGCATCAAATACGCCATGTTTCTTTCGCGCATCGGTCGTCAGACCGAGCACGTGCTCATTCGAGCCCAGCATTTCTTGATTGCCGATGCGAAAAATAAAGCCACTTCCCACTCCTGTGGAAATTTTTTTCTCCGGTGCGGGCATTGCGGGTACAGCACCCGGCTTGAAGTCCCTTCGAGCTTTGAGTGTCTTGTGAAGAAAATCCCTGCGATGGAGTTCTTGATACGAAGCAAAGACGATTTCTCCTTTCTCATTAATGACAATCATGACTGTTGGATCACTGGTCGGCTCTTCGCATACACGAATGGTGCTATAACGAAGTGGCATCGTATCAATCGATTGCCTACCGTCTGCATGCGTCCGTGGACCCTCTACCGCTCGCTGCTCTGCATCACCAGAGATACCAAGAAATAACACGCCTGCCAAAGACCGAATCACAAGCTTCCTACCTGGCACGAGTGACGATGCAAGAGTTCCAAAAGAGGGTCTTTGCCAATCACCAGAACCTTGTAGAATTTTTTCATTCATAAAGATATATTTAAATATAATATATATTTAGTCAATATCCCAAAATTGGGCGACTATCCCTTGACATATAGTAACAGTAGGAATAGGCTTTAGGCACTTTCCTACCCGTTATGAAGCAACCACGGTACACAGTTCAGCAATTCCATCGGCAATTCAAAGACAATAAGACCTGTCTTCTTCACCTCTTCGAGACCCACCACGGCCACAAGGCTTGTCCGAAGTGCGGAGAGAAAGGGAAGTACCACCTACAGGCCGATACGTCCCACTTCGTCTGCCAGTGCGGGAAGCATCAAATCAGCCCGAAAGCGGGAACCATCTTTGAGAAATCCGACACAGACCTTGTGAAGTGGTACTTTGCGATCTTCTTGATGTCGCAGAGCCGGAACGGAGTGGCAGCAAAGGAAATTGAGAGGCACACCGGAGTTACGTACAAAACAGCATGGCGTATGGCAAAAGAGATTCGGAAGATGATGGACGACCCGCCCACCCTGCAAACAGGGGAAGTCGAAGCAGACGAGACTTGGATCGGCGGCAGGAAAGACCCACGCCGAAAGAACGCAAAGAAGACCATCGTCTTTGGCTCCGTTCAGCGGAAAGGCAAAGTACAAGCTCAAGTCGTGAAGGACGTTACCGAAGAAAGCCTTCTGCATCCTATACGAAGCAACGTGGCCAAGGGTTCACTACTGCTGACAGACCAACTCCGGGCATATCGGAACATTGCTCACATCGAAGGCTATGGGCATGAGACCGTAAAGCATCAGCACAAGGAGTATCGGAAGGGCAACGCCTACACGAACACGATTGAGGGCTTCTGGTCACAGCTCAAGCGATCACTCGACGGAACCTATCACGTTATTTCCCCAAAGTACCTTCCTCTGTATCTCGGGGAATTTGCTTTCCGGTATAACTACGCCCGCGACCCTTCTTTTCACCTTTTCGACTTTTTGCTTTCGCGTGTGGGTCTCCCGCACGTTCTAGCAGTTCAAAGAATCGCTTCCTGTCGGTAACTGGTTCGGGCATAAATGCAGGGTACGCTGACTCGTTGACAACGGGAAAACATTTTCTCTAGACTGTTCTCCGGTGATGCAGAATAATGGCGGTGTCGCTATTTGGAAGCATCGTTTGGATGGGTGATGGTCGAGCCACGACCCGCAGAGTGAGATCTGCGTAGATGGGAAACTGGAAGCCAAACTCAGGTTGGTAGTGAGGTAAAATCTCACCGCCATCAGGCGTCTCATCGCCTCCTGCCAGCCGTAGTTTGGCTTTTAAGTACCTTTCAAACATACGGTGTACCGCTTACCTCAAAAAGCAGGCCTCCTTCCCTACATCGTTTGATCATAGAAACATTTCTTTTCTACCCCGACAGAAGCATCTGAGGGGTTCACTTTCAACATATCTTTATGGGGCTTGGCTTGCGTAAGTCCTCGATCTTCAATTGAAACGCAGGCGGCGGCCCCATAACGGCGGGGTCTAACGAAGTGGGGCTTTCGATATTTGTATTTGCCCCATAGACCGCTGATCACATGAACATGTTGAAACGGAAAAGGAAATTCAATCTGCGCTTGGTAACGTTTGTTCGAGAAGATGGAACGTTGTTCCAAATTCCCGTTGATAACATCCATCGCAAAAATGGCGACGGTAGTGTGACCGTCGCCCTCTAGAGGCTCTAAGTAATGAATGGGATTGATCGAGGTAAATCCCTTCATAACCTTCCTATGTTTTCTGCATAGGGACTGGTGGAGAGTTGGCAGAGTGGTTTATTGCACCCGGCTTTAGCCCGGGCAGACAAACGCCTTGCTAGCATTGAGTCTCACGGGTTCGAATCCCGTACTCTCCGCCAATCTCTATACAGACAGTAAAAAGAACAGGAGATTTATTCTAACACACTAGAAAATGTTGGTCAATATGGTGGGAGGAAGGGTAAAACGGAGGCAGTATGAATAGGATGCTGCAAGATTCAACTTCTTTCTAGATCAAATTATGTTCTTACTAATACCAAACTGTTGGAAGCGCATCTAATTGATCCTGAAGAGATTTCATCGAACCCTCAATGCCCTCTAGCTGGTATTGATAGCTCCACGGAAGCTTCACAGTTCCTCTTACATGCAAGTAGTCCTTATGCAACTGGAGATAGCGGTTGTAATTGTCTATATATGACGATTCAATTACATCTAACGTCTGAAGGCCGGCCCGCGAAGCAGGTAATTGGGGAAGTAGAGCTTTAGCAGCATCGGTGATCTGATTATGAAACGTTTTCCAAAGATCAAGATTCTTTTCCATTCTTGTGACTAAAGCAGCATCCATTGGGTCAGCACATCTTTGAGACTCAGTGGGTGTGGCACTTGGAACAAAGTAACAATCTCCCACGATAGAACAGGCTCGTGTTTGGATTCCAGAAGAACAAATGCTCCATCCTGTGCATTTCCAGTCCTGAGATCCACAAGCAGCCCGAGGAAGACTGGCCTTCTTTGGAGTTACTGGAGCTGAAACGGGCTTAGCAATTGGATTCCTGACTGATTGCTTAGGCTTTTGAGTGGATGAACTCTGTGAAGAGAGTCGAATAGTCCTTCTTGTTGAAAGTCTTGCCTCAATTCTTTTCGGAATCTTGGTGTTTGGGTTTGCAGCATGAGATACGCCAGATTCCAATACTATTCCGAGAGCCAATATCGCTACAAAGACAATTAGACTCTTATGCATAGATTAATGTTATCTGTTATTCACGCAGAGTCAATACTATACATGGGGGGATAGTCGCCCAAAATTGCGCAAATTTTACTCATTGCCTCCTCTGAAATGTGGTCAGATTATTCGAAAAAAAGAGAGAGGAAATAGAGGTAGCATGATGCACGTATTGCTAGTATGACCGCCTATGAAAAAACTCCTCCTCCCACTCACGGCCCTCCTCCTTATCTCCTGCACGCCAGTTGCTCCGGGAAATCAGGGAATGCAAGACAGTAGCGATGATCAAAATCACAGCGAGGGGAGCAGCACGGCAGCGAGCCTCGACAGGCTGAACGCCTCTCCGCGTCATCAAGAGTGGGTGGAAGTGAAGAATGGCGATAAAACGATCTACACATGGGTCGTGTATCCGCAGACGTCGGAGAAGCGGCCGGTGGTGATCGTGATTCATGAGAACAAGGGGCTCAACGACTGGGCACGCAGTATGGCCGATCAGGTGGCAGAGGCGGGTTACATTGCAGTCGCACCCGATTTGCTCTCGGAATTCAGTGCTGAGGTGGCCCGAACGAGTGATTTCCCCACACCGGATGATGCGACAAAAGCCATCGGGCAATTAACGCCCGACGGCGTGATGTCCGATCTCCAGGCAGTGAGTGACTGGGCCAAAACCATCGAGGCCAGTAACGGCAAGCTCGTCTCTGCAGGGTTCTGTTGGGGCGGCGCGCAATCCTTCGCATTTGCAGCGAAGAGCGATGACCTGACGGCTGCGATGGTCTTCTACGGCACGGGTCCAACAGATGCTTCTGCCTACGAAAAGATCTCCTCGCCGGTCTACGGCTTCTACGGCGGTGCCGACGCGCGCGTGAACGCGACGATCGACCAGTCGGCACAGAACATGACGGCTGCCAACAAGACCTATGACTACAAGATCTACGATGGTGCCGGACATGCGTTCATGCGCAGCGGCGAAGATCCGAATGGGGATCCTGCCAACGTCGCCGCCCGCAACGCCGCGTGGGAGCGGATGAAGCAGATTCTCTCGACGCTCTGACCGATGCTCCTTGGATTAGAAGCTCACAATGTCTTTTCCGCTGGGGCCCCTTTTCAGATAGTGAAGAACACTATTTGACTTTTATAAATTTTTTATTATAGAGTATTTCCATGTTCGATCACAATTTAACAAAGGGAAAAGCGCTGGAAGCTATCGGAGGAGCAGAAAGTGGTGTGAGTTGCCATACATCCATCGATAAGACGATCATCGATCTAACACGAAACCTCAGCGCCGCGCATAGAGAATGTTTTCTAAGCCAGGAAAATTATCAAAGAGATTTTCCCAGGCTACAGTCACTTCTCGGGGAATTCCACAACTGGTTTCGTGCATCGCAACCCTACACTTTTCTCAAACAGAACCTTAAACTCTACGGTCGAGGTTCCGAATTCCAGGGCCAGTATCTCGAACAGATAGAGTTCCTGACGACCGGTTTTTTACTCGAAACACTTTCCAATGCCATGGAGCGTAGCGATACCGTTGAGGTCTCCACGAACATTACACAGACCGGTGTACTCCTTGATGTGAATCAGGGACCGCATCCCTTCGATAAAGGTTTTCTTGAAGATATAAAAGCGAAGGCGGCCGTTGTCTACCAACGATTCATGGCTGGAACGCCTATCGACGTCGTGCATGCCGAAGTGCAACAGGCTATAAGAAGAGCCATTGGCTACGTTCCACCAAATATCGATGCGAAGATGCAAAATCTGCCGTTTCGGGGAAATGGCACAACGAACGTACTGAACAGCGATTTGTTCCGAGTGAATTACATTGCGGGGGCATCATCCAATCGCACGATTACCCTGCACACAGGAAAACAACTCATGGCTGCATGGCAATGGCGGAAAGGCAACAACACTCTCATCCCCCACCTTTATGGACCGAGTGGTGACGTACAAGATGCGCAGAGCACCGCTCGCCCTTCGAATACAGCGGCTATCGATGCATTATTCGGCGGTGGTAATTTCTAAGATGTGCAATTTCATGAAGCGTCATACGCTTCCTGTAATTTCTTGATATCCAATTTCTTCATCTGCAGCATTGCTTTCATCACGCGTTTCGATTTCTCCGGATCCGTATCACTCATCATTTTGCCCATCGCCGTGGGAACAATCTGCCACGAGACGCCGAACTTGTCTTTGAGCCACCCGCATTGCTCATTGTCGGGATGCGCGGAGAGCTTCTGCCAGTAGCTATCGATCTCCTTTTGCGTGTCGCAGTTCACCACAAAGGAAATTCCTTCGGTGAAGGTGAATGCATGTTTGCCCGGGCCATCCATGATCGTGAACATCTGTCCGCAGAGCGTGAACGAGGCGTACATGACCGCATCGGGATTCTTGTACGGCTCGGCCGGTCCGGCTTTATTGAGCATCGTCACTGCGGAATCGGGAAAGACGGAAAGATACTCGTTGAGAGCTTCCTGCGCCTTGCCGAAATTCTGTTGTACAAAGAGCATGCATGGGGCGATTTTTGGCAATTCCCTATCATCGACCACTATCAACTGCCATGAGACCCCAAATTTATCTTCGATCCATCCATACCTCTTGCTGTAGGGATACTCGCCCAATTCCATCCGCACCGTTCCACCATCGGAAAATTTCTTCCAGAACTCATCGACGTCCGCCGCCGTCTTGCAGTGTACGAAAAAGGAGATGGCGGGAGTGATCTTGAAGATCGGCCCGCCGTTGAGTGCGGTGAAGTGATAGCCCTCGATCTCAAACTCCACCGTCATCACCGACCCCGCCGGTTGGCCGGATACCTTCGATCCCTCTTCATCATATTTGGCGGCACGGCCGACTTTGGCATTCTTGAAAACGGATGCGTAAAACTTCGCGGCCTCTTCCGCTTGGGTATCGAACCACAGACATGATGAGATTGTTTGCATAGACGGTCAGTATAGAAAAAAGAGCTTTTCTGGCTACCAGAATTGTGGGTTTTTATAAAGCTCCGTCACGACAGGTAAACCCGAAGCGCTTTTGCAGACGCTCGTTGACGCGACTGAGCATCTTTGCGTTTCCGAAGAACAACTTCATCACGCGATTGCAGATGCGGATCTGCAACGGCGTTTCCGGGGGAAGTTGCCTCCCTTGCGAGGCCGATGAGGTGGAAGACGAGGGTGCGGATTGCGGCAGCAGTGCCACGGGAGTTTCCAGGCTTTCCTGGCCCGGAAGACACGCGGCGCTGTCGGAATTTTTGTGATAGCTGCCTTTGCATCGGCATTCGCCATAGCCTGTTGCCTCTGCCCCCTCGCCAAGGCTCGCCCGGCAGTCTCCGTTTGTCGCATAGGGCGTTATCCGTAAAGGATTGAACGGGTTACCGGCCTCTCCGTACGGTAGCGCTTTGACCGTCGAATGTTGTTGCTGCCCTTGGAGCGTATACCCGAATGTCGAATTGTTGGCATACAAAAGCCCGCGCAGAACAACGGAACTGGGGACGAAATATCCCCGGATATAGTTGCCCTGGTCATCGACGCTTTTGGCAACCGCGACCCCCGCCACTTTTCCATTGCTGATGACCGGCCCGCCCGAGTTGCCGAAGTGAAGGTACGCATCCGTTTCGCTCCAGCCATCGGGCGTCGTGCCGGTCACGGTTCCCGATGTCAGAGAAAGACTGAACGACTCGGCCAGGGTGCCGCGCGAAGGGTAACCGAGGACGCTGAGTGCGTCGCCCGTGCGCGGATCGCTGTCCACAAACTGCACGACGCCATGTGGGCAATCGAGGAAAGCGCGTATGTACGCCGCATCGTCATCCAGATTGATTTTCACATCCGAGAGGCTGAGTTCTTTGCTGCAATCAAGGTTCACTGTTTCATCGGATTCCGTGGGGAACACTTTAAAGTATTTTCCGCCCTCAACGACATGCTTGTTCGTCACGACAATGCCTTCATCCACGAAAAAGCCCGATCCCCATCCGACGAATTTCCCTTCTGCGTTGAATTTTGCGACAAACACCGTCGCCATTTTCGCGTTCACGAGAGGATCAGTTTGTGCCTGCACCAGCGGCGACAGACTGGAGAGGACAACGGTCAATGCCATCAGTGTGCGGAGCGGGGTGCGCATCATCCCCCACTCTTTCAAATCCCGTTGGCCGTGACAACAAAACTTCCTCCTTTCTTTTGTAAGAGTCGCGCTCTGAGCGCTGCGCAATCTGCCGCCCAACCATGTACAAGGTAATGCCCAATCTCGTCATGTGCATTATTTCTGGTTTTCCATCACTTCCACCCGCAGCCGCTCGTACAGCATCTTCGCCGCTTCACCTCTCTTCACGGGGGCGTCCGGACGGAACATTCCCGTGGATTTTCCCGATGCGTCTTTATCGCCTGACACCATTTTCAGCGCCGCTGCATACCCGATGTCCGACTCATACGCGTGATTCTTGGCATCTGTGAAGGGGGCATAGAGCGGTGGCACGTTGTCTCCGAATGCGTCGAAGATCACGCCCAGGACCTCGCCGCGCAGAGCCGACCGGTTGAGATCGGGCGATGAACGGAGCAACCGCATGTTCCGTTGCTCACCGCAGAGCACGAATGGCCGGGCCCAGTGACTCTCTGCCTGACGCAGTGCCGGCTTTCCCACGCAACGTGTCTCGTCCACTTGCGCCGACTTGAGCGCCATCTTGAGAATTTCTGCCACGGTGACGGTGTTCCCGGGACCGAATTTTCCTGTGGCATTCCCTTTTGCATCTTTGTACCCGGATGCGATTCCCCAGCGGGTAAGCGACGTCACGTAGCGATGAAACCACTCGCCGGACTGCACGTCAGTGAACTTTGTGCCGGAAACTCCTTCAAGTTTTTGCAGGATGTCATCAAGATTGTCGGGGGAACTCTTCTCCATTGCCTCAATGTCTTCACGTAATTGTGAGAATGCCTCGAACATGGCACTTGCCGGACGGGCCACGCCAAAACTCAGGAGCAATATCCCGCAGAGGAGGAAACTGAAGAAGCGCATGCGCATGGGCCGTAGTCTATGGTTTTCTGAAAAGAATGTCCGTTGCCCGGAGGCAGAATCTATAGTATAATTGAGGGAACACTCACACCACTATGATGCACATTTCCAAAGCGCTGCGGCAATCGATCCCCGCATTTCTGGGTATCGTGGCGCTCACCATTCTCATCTCCACGACAGCGCTCCACGCGCTGCTGGCGCAGCTGGAGACGGGCTCCCCTCCAGCATCACAGGAATCATTCGTAATGGAAGATACGGCTTCGGAGGGTTCCACGCATACGTCTGTGGAGACGATGTCTCCTTCTTTGGAAGAGGAACAACCGGGAGGGAGGCCAAGAACCGATGAGCGGTCACGGCACATTCGCTCGGATGAACGTGATTATCTCGAGCAGTTGAACGATCAACAGGAAAAACTTGGCGATGAAATCCAACGTGCAATAGAGGCACAGGGTGATGTGATCGGCGAGGGAAAATCTTTTGAAGAAATCAAAGCTGAGGCAGAGTCAAAGTTGAATATCGCATCACAATCTCAGCAACTATCTCCGGAGAGCGTCGGAGAGGTTCATGGGGCGGCACCGGATGCTTCGGTGAAGCCGTCACGTGTGTGTTTTGCGGCCGATCACTCTGTGACATCAGATCCCAATTCCTGTGACCCCGACCAATCGCGGCACTTTGGGTTTGCTCAGGAGAATGGACCGGAGGATCAGGGCTTTGCCATTCCTTCCTCCGAAGAGGTGTTTGATTCTATGAGTGAAGATTTCACCACACAGACACCATCCGGCGGTTCCGTACTTTCGATCATCAGTGATGCACTCATCCGACTCAGTGGAATGATTCCATCGATGAACGGCAACCCCGCGGCGCTCGCGCAAATTCAGGAGACCATCCGCTGGCTGAGCGGGCTGCTGACGCAGCATGATGCGGGAGAACTTTCCGCCAGTCAGGAAGCAGACCTTGCCCGGCAGATTGCTGACCGACTCTCCGGCATCGCTTCCATGATGGGAGGAAGCACGCAGGGAGGAAGCACGCAGGGAGGCCCCGGAGGCTTTGGCCCCCCGAACATGCAGATGATCGTCACCATGATGGAGAAGATGATTGAGAAACTCCCCAAAGTGTTCGCCATCTTCGAAGAGGAAGGAATTCCCGTTTCGCAGGAAGCGCGAGAAGCGTACGAAAACGGCGCGGCGCTCTTCCGTGAACTGAAGCCGCTCTGTGAAGCCGAAGCCCAGAAATGTTTTGAACTCAAAAACGTCGCCGTCTTCTTTGAAAAAATGCGTCCATCCATGGAAAAAGCAATCACGGAATCCGGCAAGTTCGAGGTTGGCATGCGCATTCATCAGCTGATCAGTGACGGCATGGAAGGAATGCCGATGCAAGGACCCGGACCGTCCGGCGGTCAATTCGGTCCCCCGTCGGGTGGAAATGACGGTCCGCCTCCGCCCGGATACGACGGTCGTCCTCCATCGGGACAGTACGGTCCGCCACCAGGGTATCCTACGGGAGATCATGGTTCGCAATCAGGCTATCCATCCGGAGACTATGGTCCGCCGCCCAATGGTTATGATGCGACTGGTGGTGATCGCCGCTTCCCGGAAGGGTTCCGTGGATCTGAGGACAAAGGGCAGCCTGCGGGATATGACGAGGGCCAGTACCGATGAGGAACTATTACGGAAAGATGGCTCCCCCGGCCCAACTTCGCGGCGGCTACGCCGAGGCCTTGGTGGAACCGAAGAATTCTGGTGGGTTTCTTCTTTGTTGAAATATTTTGGCTCCCCCGGCAGGATTCGAACCTGCGACCTTGGCGTTAACAGCGCCCTGCTCTACCGCTGCTTGCCGGCCGTAGTCCGCCGAGGCGGACGAAGGCTGGAGCTACAGCTTCAATGGGATTCTGTATACTTGATTCCATGAATCCCTACACGAGGATTTTTTCCGCTCTGAATAAGGCACGGATTCGCTACCTCGTCGTTGGCGGCGTGGCAATGAATCTGCTTGGATACTCGCGCTTCACGGGAGACATCGATGTGTTACTCGCTTTGGACCAAGAGAACTTGAGAAAGATGGCCGCGTTGATGCAGAAGCTTGATTATGAAAAACGGCAGCCCATCTCCATCGATGAATTGGGTGATGAAAAAAAAGTGCTGAAGCTCATGAAGGAAAAACATCTAACTGCCTTCACGTTTTCCCCCCTCAAAGGACCTCCTTTCAATATTGATATCATCGTCGGTGAGTCCCTCCAGTTTGAGAAGTATGCGAAAAGCGCAGTATCGATTCGCGCGGCAAAACTGACGATTCCCGTGATTTCCATCGATGATCTTATCGGCATGAAGAAAAAATCCCCAAGGGAAAAGGATGCATTAGATGTGGCAATTCTGTTAGAATTCAGACATGAAGGATAGATCGTCCGATATTGATATGGAGTACCTGCGCAGGTCGAGGCGCTGCACTCCTACGGAACGACTCCATTGGCTGGGAGCCGCTTGGGAATTTGCGCAGAGCGCGAAAAAATCCAAGAAAAATAACAAAATGACGGGCAAAAAAATGGCTCCCCCGGCCCCGGTAGAAGACGATCGGAGATAAAAATTGAACTGAATGCTGTCTCTACGGGGCCTCGGAGGAAGCTGAAGAATTCTGGCAGCATTATTGCAAATTTAAATATTCTGGCTCCCCCGGCAGGATTCGAACCTGCGACCTTGGCGTTAACAGCGCCCTGCTCTACCGCTGAGCTACAGGGGAAGGATTGGCCAAGTTTTGACAGCAAGTTTTGCTAGTTCCGCTTGCCTTACATTAATTTCTTTTACTCCCCAACTCTTATTTTTTTCACCTACTTTTTTTGTTAGTTGAATAGGACAACTAGTGTAAACTTTTTTCTTTTGTGCGAATGCCTCATTCCCTACATAGCCATTTGGGATAGTGCCCAGTAAGACAAGATTACCGATTCTTGACGAATAAGCTTCTGCCGTTTCTGTATCGATTCCAGGCCAGTTGGTTCCAGGACTTTGAGGCAAGATATGTTCTAAATTTACAATGTCAGTATTTTTCACAGGCGCTACTTCTGGATTTGAGTCTCTCCGTTCAAAGGCTTCCAGGGCCCGTAAGTAATGTCTTGCAAGTTTGCTTTTTGAGACTCTAGCAAGAGCGAACGATTCTTCAAATTGTTTATCTTTAGGAAGTATGGCAACTAGTGATTTTTGCAAGTCGACCGCAGATTTTATTTTGCCATCAACAATGCTTTTTGCAGCAGATGAATATGCTGTTTCAAGTGCTCCACTTCTTCCACCGCCAACGATCAAAAATCGTACTGTCCAAGAAATAAACAATCTGAATGCTTTTAGCGCTTCAGCTTTGGAAAAATGGTGTGCAACCGCAAGCATCAAAGGACGGATAAGGCCTGAAGGCAATTCCGCCAATGTTTCAATCTCAAATCGAATACTTTGATCATAAGAAGTCCATTTAATATGAGAGGGGGTAAGCATTGCCGAATAGTCTTCGGCATATCTTTCCAATGCATCTAGGAATTCTAGAGTTCGATTTTTTCCAGTTACCATTTGCTTAATCTTTTCAAAAATCTCCTTTTCTCTAGTAGCTCCATAAAGAGCACTAGTTACATGTCTTAGATAAAGCATAACCACATCTTCTGAATCTAAAATTTCCAATGAAGCAACCATTGCAGACCACTTTTGTTGTGCTTCAGATAGACGATCATCTGACTCTCCAAAAAGGAAATTTTTCAGCAGATCGGCTTGAGAAGTTTTTAGTCCACGATCATTCAATGTTTCAAACATTACATATGCATTTAAATCATCGGGAGTAGTCACAAGAATGACAGTTGCATTCTTTTCTAAATAATCGAGCCATACATTAATCCTTCGAATTTTATTCTTTTCAGTTTGTCCTTGGGTCATAGCCGCAACTTTTCCTTTTGCCAAATCAGCAGCAATCACAATTCTTTTGTGAGATGCACGAGTTGGAGCAATTCCTCTATCCGCTGATCTTGGCGAGGATAATATTCTTTTTTTGAAGAACTCATTATCGTCAACATTGAGCGTAAGTCGAGGTATTCGCTCTCTTTCCTCTCTATCAATATCGCTGAGAAATTTTTGCTCTATATCTAAGTAAATCATTTCCATGCCCTTGCCTTCTCCCGTGAGATAATCACGGAATGCCGCTAGCAATATCGTGACCGTTGCTAGCCTTTGCTGTCCATCAACCACCTCTGGCGGGGATCCAGCTTTGACAACAATCGTTCCTAGAAAATAATTTGCCTTTCCTAATTCAATAGCGTGCTCTAAATCGTCGAAAAGTTCGTTCACATGTTCTTCTTCCCAGGAATATTCCCGTTGATTGAGAGGGAGTTTAAGAGGGTGTTGCTTTAAGACCTGAGCAACTCCGAAATGGTCAAATGATGGTGATGAAGGAGGTTTAGACATCGCTGAATCAAGTTTACATGTCTTGGTCTTAGGTCTCAATTGAGACTTATAGTATGAAATTCAAGCTTGAAGAGATACAATTCAGTCCACAGTCCATTATGAGTTTCACTGCAATATCTTTGTACTCAGGCGCTGGTGGTTTGGACATTGGATTAAACCAAGCTGGTTTTAATGTAGTTGTTGCTACTGACTTTGATCATGATAGCTGTGAAACACTTAGGTTTAACTTCCCAAATACCGCTGTTATCGAGGGTGACATTCAAAAAGTGAGTACGGCAGAAATTCTTTCTAAAGCAGAGCTAAAAGTTGGTGAACTTGACCTCCTAGTAGGAGGTCCACCCTGTCAACCTTTTTCTAAATCTGCATTTTGGAACGGCTCGAAGGGCATCGATGATCCTCGTGCCGTCACATTGGATGAATATATTCGTGTGTTACGTGAAACAAAGCCTAAAGTTTTTCTATTAGAAAATGTATTTGGACTGGCATACAAAAATAATAGTGAGGCCATGAAGCTCTTAACAGATGGTTTCAAAGAACTTGGTTATAAAGCTCATTGGATGGTGGTCAATACAGCTGACTACGGAATACCCCAGACAAGAGAGAGGCTTATTATTATCGGTGTAAGAGAGGAGTTCCAACCGTTTGCATTTCCAGAACCAACACATAGAGCACCCGACGACTTTAATGGATTGTTCGCTTTGCTTAGACCAACCTATGTAACTGCAGCTCAGGCATTCGAGGGTCTTTCCTACGAGTGGAAAAGACCGCCCAAAGAACTTCAAGTAAAAGGGAAATGGGGGCATCTTCTGAAAGACATACCGCCAGGTGAAAACTATTTATTTTACACAGAGAAAAAAGGGCACAAGAAACCTCTATTTAAATGGCGATCGCGCTATTGGACATTTTTACTTAAGCTTTCACCAAATAGACCATCTTGGACAATTCAGGCACAGCCAGGCCCTTATGTTGGTCCTTTTCATTGGAATAACAGAAGAATGACCTTGGAAGAAAGAAAGCGCATTCAGACATTTCCAGATGACTATGTGTTTATTGGAAAAAGAGGATCAGTACAAAAACAGATAGGTAACGCGGTGCCTCCACGATTTGCAAAAGTTCTTGCTGAAGAGATTATTCGTCAGGTATTGGTCTCTCAGCCTTCTCGCCGCGTCTCGAAATCTTTGCCCAGTGATCGTAAAATTCTTGTTGCGTGCTGAACTCACCACCTGTGTTCGCTCGCATCTTATCAATTTCCATAATTGCTCCTACATAATCTCTGGTAGCACTTGACGCTCGTGTTGATGCAATCTTCCAGGGTTCTACGACCAGCAATTCAAAATTGCTTACCTTTTTATTTTTGTTGTCGACATCGAAAATTGCAATTAGATCAAGGTGATAGGCATATTCATTGAATGGTCTGATTATCTGTGGAAATTTTTTCCCTTGATGTTTTAAGTAGGTGCCAAAGGAGTAGAGAGTCATTCTTGATTGAGTTCGATTTCGATTTTTTTCGTTGCGTCTCGCTGCCTTGATGTCTAGGGCAAGCAGTTTGTTATTCAGTAAGGGGCCGGTGATTTCTAAATCAGGATAAAATCGATTTCCACCCTCAGTAATTGATGTGTCTTTTCGATCTCCAATTTTCTGGTTAATAAAGGCTATAAGTAATCCTTCAATAATATTCCCCAATGTTCCGGGTTCTAAATTGAGAGGTAATATTTCCCCTTTGGATGTCGCAATGCCGACTATATCAAAAAGAAAATCTGAATAGATTTTTTCAATCCATTTTTTAACCTGCTCTATATCGACAAGTAAATGATTCATATGATCTGGCTCCCCCGGCAGGATTCGAACCTGCGACCTTGGCGTTAACAGCGCCCTGCTCTACCGCTGAGCTACAGGGGAATGGAGTAAGGCAAGTATAGGTAAGAAGAATGGCTAGAGCTAGGGAAAGATAAACTCAGCTACTAATGAAAGAACGGAGTGCTAGACTGACAAACCTATGACAGAAAAATCTGAAGAAATAGTTCGTAAGTACAACATAGGCGATGGCTTATTTAAGCAGGGCGTGGAACTCGGAATGAAATCATTTGATCACTTTATTACAATTTCATCTGCTGGTTTGGGGTTTTTGCTCGCAATTAAGGGGAATCTATTTGGAAAGGATTTAACAATGAATATTTTCGACAACATCCTTTTTGGTGGAGCGGTAGGTTTTTTCACTCTAGCAATTATCGCTTCAATTTTTCGTAATTATTACGCAGGCTATGGTTTGATATACAAAAGCGAGCGTTTTATTAGCAAAGCAAACATAATGGCGAATAAAGACTTGGATGAAAACATCCACAAACATTTTCAAGCAAAGGATCGCGAAGAAAATACTATGTGCAAAAGAAAAATAGCTTCATGGATCGGAAGATATGCTTTCATATTTGCAATTTTGTGTCTGGGGATTTTCGTAATTTTTATTACTCCTACTAAAACCATTTAAGTCATCTAAAAATGCCATCCCTCCTCCGCAACGCAACCCCCCTCGGCTCCCTAACGCTCGGTATCGCTCTCGCGATTACTTTGGATCAATTCCTCCCGGTGCGGGTAGTGATCGACTATCCGTTCACAACCTTGGGAGTTCTGCCGATTGTCGCCGGAGTGCTGCAATTTTCGTGGTGTGTGTCGCTGTTCACCAACGCGAAAACGGAGCTTGCGCCCGGAGGTATGCCGACGACGCTCGTAACAAGCGGCCCGTACCGCTACACACGCAATCCTATTTACCTGGCGAACATGCTCGTACTCCTGGGAACGTGCGTGATGCTTGGGTCTCTGTCGCCCTTTATTGTGATTCCCCTCTTCTTCCTGGTGGTGAATACCTTCATCATTCCTTTTGAAGAGCGGCGGCTCCACTCGATATTTGGAGAAGACTATGCGGCGTTTCAAAGACGGGTGCGTCGGTGGCTGTAAGTTGCACCAATCTTCCAAACCCCTTTCTCCCGAAACGCAGGAATAGTCTGGCGCATAGCCGCATTCAGGAGGGCAGATGGGGATTTTCTATGATCTCGGGAAAAAGCCGCAAGCGTGATGATGGTGTCACCTTGTAGATAGGCAATGCGTTTGTGGAGCGATTCCAGAAGCGCAAGCGTGACAACGCGCTCCATGGTTTTCGTTTGTTTCTTGTCATTGTAATCGCGGAAAGCCCGGTAATACGTCTTCTTTTCTTTGTCCCGGATAATGATCGTCGGGAATCCCAGTCGCAGAAACTGGCCATTCATGATCACACGTCCGATGCGGCCGTTTCCGTCGTTAAACGGATGAATGCGCTCGAACTCCAAGTGAAATTTTGCGATGGCATCCACGAAATACGTCGTCAGGTCGCTGCCATACGCAAGCAGAAGGTCTGCGATGAGCTTTTTGACGCGCTCCGGCGGCGGGGCAAGATGCGTCCCCACGCGAACGTACTCTCCTTTTTCCCGAAACCGTCCGGCAATCCGATCGTCAATGTTGCTCATGAGCATTTCATGCAAAAGAAGAAATGTTTCTGATGAAAGATTGTTCTCCTGAATCTTGGCAGGAAGATATTCCATGACGCGCGCAAGATTCTTGGCCTCAAAAACCTCACGCACGCTCACGTCCCGCGATACCTCCATCTCCAGCAAAATGCGCTCTGTTTCCTTGAGCGTCAGCGTGGAATTCTCAATGGCATTGGAGTTGTACACGCTCTCAGAAAGCTCCGCCTCATCAATCATACGCAGGAGAGACTCTTTTCCTTTACGCAGACGATCATAGATCGCCCGCAGTTCCTGAATGCGTTTTTTCGTAGGATTCGTTGCCATCGTCTGTAGTATACACAATTCACGTTATTTTGCAAATATTTCGTGAATTTATGTTAAAAACGGATCAAATTCACGGTTTTTTACGAAAGCAATGCAGCGCTGCTACTGCAAAAAACTTCCTTAATCTTTTCTTAACCTCCCCCTTGATACCGTGCCGCCTGGCCGGTAGTGTCGGCCAACAATTTTTTCCTTTACCCCACTCCTCATGAAAAAGTTCGCATTCCCCGTTCTTCTCACGTCTCTCACACTCGCAGCTTGTCAGGCATCCGTGACACCTGAGCTGCAGGAAGTTCCTGTTGAGCCGGAGCCCGCTGCCGCCGCTGCATTTGATGGAGAGGCCAAGACAGTCGACATGACACAGAGCTCCGTCTCCTTTGAGGGCAAGAGTTCTATCATCAATCACAAAGGATCGTTTACCACCTACTCTGCAAACGTCACGTTGGATGAAACCGATCCCGCAGATTTAGAGAAGGCATCGATCACCGCAGCAGTGGATCTGACGAGCGTCGTCACGGATACCGCGGCAGTCGACGGACACTTCCAGCGCGAGGACTTCTTCAATACGGCCGTCTACCCACCGCAACATTCACTTCTACCAAGATCACGTCACTCGGAGACAATCAGTACGCAATCACCGGCGACCTGACGATGAAGGGCACGACGAAGTCGATCACCTTCAACGCCGAGATCACGAATGACTCCCTCACCGCTCACTACGATGTCTCACGGGCAGATTTCGGCATCGCCAAGGACACGTACGGCCAAAAGCTCCTGGAGCCGATGGTTCCCGTTGATGTGAAATTGGTCTTCACGAAGTAGGCATAAAACGATAAATTTACGGCAGGATGTGGGATTCCTCCCCATCCTGCTTTAATTGACAATTTTGATTTATTCATTATAATCTGCACATGCCGAAAATCGAGCATGCGAAGACAAAGGCTCATGATGTTCTTCGAGATCTGAAGTACTTTCATGAAGGAGATCCCGCCCTGGAAAAATGCATCGACCACCTCTTGACGATGACGTACCAAACGAAAGGAGGCGTGCACATCCTGTTGCACGGGCAGACGGGAACCGGAAAGGAGAAACTCGCTCGCGCCGCCCATACTTGGATGAGTGAACAACAAATGGGAAAGTTCATCCCTCTCAACTGCGCCGCCATCAATAAAGATACGGCCGTCGCAACGTTCTTCGGCGCAAACAAGGGCGCGTACACCGGATGCAACATGGACATGATAGGAATTTTTGGGCAAGCCGTGGGGCCAAGTGATACGGTGTTCTTGGATGAAATACACCAGTTGCCCGAAAGTGTTCGCGCGAGTCTTCTGCGCGTCCTGGGAGAAGGAAAATTCCTGCCAATGGGAGCGAGATCGGAATTGAATTTTAAAGGGAACGTGATTGCCGCATCCAGCTCCAATCTCTGGAACAAGACGAAAAGCGGCGAATTTCCTCATGATCTCTATTATCGCCTCAATACGGGAGGAGAAGTACGAGTCCCGAGTCTCAAAGAACGGACAGCAGAATACCGCTCCACCCTCATTGATTTCGGATGCAAAAACTGGGGCATCGAACCTTTCTCTCTGGATGATCGATTGAAAGAACAATTACTGGATATGACGGCCCTGGCACTCCCCGGCAATATCCGTGAGCTTGAAAGTATGATCAAACAACTCAGCAATTACGCTCGATTCAATAATGGTATTGCGACCCCTGAGCACTTAACGGAAATTCTTTCAAATAAAGCTGCAGACGATGAGGGAACAACAGTTGAAAGACCTTCCCGTCGTAAGTAATTCTTCTGCCGGAAGGAAATTGATAAGGGAGATTAAGAACCCTTAATTTTTCCTGCAAAAATCTCCCTTTTTTTCTCCCATTCTGCCGTCGTCTGACGTAGAGTTCGCTCCGTCACGTTTTCCCCCCGGTTTTCCATGGTTCTCCCGCGTTTTCACGCGATCATTGCTATCACGCTCTTTGCGATACTGGCGCAACTTGTGTCTCTCAGTACCGCTGAAGGGACTGTATTGGCAGCAGGTTTGGTGGAAGTAAAACTGAACATGTCTTCCACGAAGGCGGTCAACCAGAGCAACAAAGCGGCAACGAAACTTCTGAATGCCGAAAATAGGTCGTCGGCGAGAGCGGCGAACCTGGCCAACTGGAGTAACACCCGCGCGGCGAACCAGGCGATCATCAATGCGGCGAAGACGACGGGCGGCGATTTGAAGGCGGCGCGCGAAGCGGCAAAGCAGAACGTGCTCGCGACGCAGGAGAAGAATAAAACGCAACGTCAGCAGATGCTTCTGACGAACAAAGCGAATACGTCTTCCACAAAGGCCGTGAATATCGCCAACCGCACAGCGACCAAAGTGACGAACAGAGCTCTGCGGAGCGGCGCTCGGGCGAAGTAACAATCTGCTGTAGACTCTCTGCCACTTGCTTCCATCTCTTCATATGCGCCCATCCATTGTGTCTTCCGCACTCGCGGCTCTCTTCCTGTTCACGGCAGTAGTGAGTGTCGCAAGCGCCGAGAGTGTGATCACCTGCGGCACCCGGATGCCCAGCATGGAGCGGGCAAAGTGCATGGTCATCCAGCGCCAGCAGATTTTGGAGCAGCTGGGCCGCGGAGGGAATGCATCCTCGTATTCACGGCCTGCGCAAACGCTTCCGCCCGAGAGAATTCCCACGGTCGTCATTGAGGGCACGTCGTCCAGTATTGGCCAGCTTTCGTGCAGCAGACAAAGTGACCGCATCCAGAAGGCGCGATGCCTGGTAGAGCAGCGCAAGAAATTATTAGAACAACTGGCGAAGTTGAAGGCCGCGCTGCCAATCCCGGCCGCTGTTGTCACGGCTCCACGGCGCCCCAACTGCAACCGCTACACGTCGCGCGAGGATCGTTTGAGTTGCCTGAATGGTAAGCCTGTGAGCGGCAGTTCCTCGTCTGTGTCTTCAGGACAGTAAAAAAAGCGGCCCACTGAAGGGGACCGCTCTTTCACGAGAGTGCTGATGGATTAATTTGCGTTGCCTGCTGTGAGATCGGCAATCTGCTTTTCCAGCCGACCAATCTTCTCGATTTCTGCATTACGCTTCTTCTCAAGCTCTGACACTTTCTGCAGGGCAGCGGTGATTGCGTGATCAAGTTGTCCTACAGCTTTCTTCGCATTCGTCAGCTGTGTCCGCAGTTTCGTGAGCGAACCTTTTTGAGAATTGTCCGGAGTGCCGCGCTTACCGCTGCCCGTCTGGTGCTGATCGTTCCCACTTTGATTATGGAAAGCAAGAAAACTTGTCTCCCTGAGCTGTACCTGGTCCCGGGAAAGTTGGGCTAGGGCAGAGCCGTTCACAGATACAAGACCGGCAGCGGCCATGCTGACCACACCGGCAACGATGAAGTGATTGAAGTTCTTCGACTTCATAAGAAGATGGGGAAATGTGTATTGTGCATATTATATAATTATTTCATATATTTGTCAAATTCTCGTTATGCAACAGCATCCGGCAGTGTCCGCAACATGGCGGGGATTGTAGCGAGTATCGCGAAGGTGCTATAGATGCATCATTATGCACCCCTCCCGCTTCCTCCGCGCGTTCATTACTGCGTTCGTTCTGTTCCTACTCCTTGATGCCTTCTGGCATGGAGGGCTGATGGCGGATTTCTATAACCAGCGGCTCATCAGTCTTAATCCCCTGCTCGCGGGAGCAATGCTCGGGCTTTCCCCTGGCATTCTGTTTGTGAATGCGATCAATGCCGTTGCGCTCTCGTACTTCATTCTGACGCACATTCAGCATGGTCGAAGCCTTGCCGATGCGGCCTGGATCGGCGCTCTGCTCGGCTTCACGGTGGTCGGCACGGTGAACTTTCTGAATAACACATTCATCCCCCGCTGGGATATCGTCCTGGCACTCGTGGATACCGCGTGGGGAACGGCCTCGGGGTTGGTAGTGGCGCTCGCCATTGCGGCAACGTGTGGTGAGGAACGACGGCGCGGAATTTTTGGGTGGCTCAGGAGATCATGACGATTTTTCATGTACGGGAGCCTGGTTACGGATTCTGTGCTGTGCCGGTCACGCCCGCAGTCTGCTGACCGAACGACACCATTTCGAAGTGCGGATCGGAGACGCTCACCTGAGGCGCCGCGCCTTTGCGGGGAAGGACAGTGACACTAATACCATGCCATTTCCAGTTATTGGTCCCGGATTCGCGGTAGTCACCGCACGTCCTGCGAATGGTCACACCACGGATCTCCCGGACATCGGGGTTTGCACGGAGGAGTTCCAGCGAGGCAAAGCCGTCACCTTCCATACACGCTTGCAGCACAGGATTATCGCGGAAGTCCGGGTAGCCGTTCGAAAGAAGCACGATGGGACGCTGCGTATGGACGATTATGTTTCCCGTGGGCTTACGATCGGCAAAGTAGGAGAGACAGAAGCGTGGATCTTGCAGGGAGAGAAGCAGCATCGTCGGATTGGTGAGCATTTCCCGTCCCAAGCGCTCGGCGATCACGGCGTACGTCAGATCGTTCCCTTTTGCCTGCAGAGGACAAATAACGCTCTGCATTGCGGAGAGCGAGCCGCCGAAGGCAGGAGGAGGAGTTTCTCCCCCGAAGAGGGTATCAATCATGCCAAAGGCAACGTTCAGGTTTTCGCCTCTGTGGCTGCCGTTGCCAGTTGCGCCACCGGCATCGGTGGAGAATGAGGTTGCCGTCACCGTTGGGGCGGGAGAGCTGGAACTGGAAGAGGTCGAAGAGGTCGAAGAGGTTGAGGAGGTCGAGGAGGTCGAGGAACTCGAGGAACTGCCGATGCAGGTTACGAGCGTGGAATCTGCAGCTGTATCATTGCTCGGGTCTATATCGCCTGCGGCAGTGACTGTTGCCGAGGCGCTCAGTGTGGAGCCGCACGGCTGAGAAGCAATATCCAGATACACAAGGAACGTCGCGGAGTCGCCCGGGTTCAGAGCGGGAACTGCGCAAGTGACAACGCCGAGACTCTCGACGCAAGCGGGATTGCTGAAGGTAAAATTGAAAGCGGTCCCTGCAGGCATGTTCTGGGTGATAGTGGAGGTCGCGATGAGCGATGTTCCCACGTTCTCCGCCGTCAAGGTTTGCGGCAGAGGATCGGGCTGGTTCGCCTGCGGCGGGAGATCGAAGATGGCTTTGAGATCCGTGCTCGTTGCAGTACCGGAGACAGGGCTTGAAGAGGAGCTCGTGAGCTTGAATGCGGCGGCATCGGCGACGATGTCATTGCCTATTGCCGCAATCAGCTCCACTCGGGCGGGTCCCGAGCCGGGGAACGTGAATTGCCCGATGGGCTTCCAGTAGGCCTGGGACAGGTAATCGGTGATGGGTGATGTGCATGCGCCGCCGTCAGAATTCCTCAGTGATTGATCGACGGGAATAGGCGTGCTGTTGAGCTTGGTGGCTCCATCGTAGATGTTGTACATCGCCGTCCCACGGGATGCATCGCAGAGGTATGACACGACGACATCATGGACGCCGGAGAGAGGCGTGAGCGTTGCCCAGCTGAAGGTTTGTCCGGCAAAAGTTCCGGGTGCAAGCCACGAATCCCCGCCGACGCTGTAACTCATCTCATCCTCGATGCCTGGGGTCGCGATGCTCTTGGGATCCCATGTTCCGGTCATTTCGATGTCACCGGTCGAAAGAAAATCGGACGTCATGGATTGGTCATCGACCACGTGCGTCTGAGTCTCTGCACGGTGAATGGCCGCGGTTGAAAGGGAAGATTCGGCGCTCGGCGACGCCGAGGGCCCCGCGTAGGCCTGCACTCTGTAGATCCATGCAGATTCCGGGATGACGTCGTCTGCGTAATCGAAAGGCGCTCCCGTAGTATGATCATGGATCATGTCCGGACAATCGGCGGGATCCGTTGGAAGGCATCGGTAGATTTTGTAACCATCCGCGCCCGCAACCGCCTGCCAATCGATGCGGACCATCGCACTGAACGTACTGGCGGGATTCAGATCACCGGGTTCCACCCACGCACGAGGAGCATCCAGCGAAGGGGGGGCGGCATAGACCGTGGCTGCGAAAGAAAGAGTTGCGAGAGGGATGCCGACCATGAGTCCGTACCAGGCAACTGATTCGACATTTTTCATACGGAGGATGAGGAAAGGGATGCTGACACGAGGAAAGTGGGAGAGTCTATGCGCGGCAACAAGGCTGATCAAGTCATTTGCACAGTTTCATGGTCAAAAAAAGACCTTGTTCTAGCGGAGAATTCTTTGCCAAAAATTGAAATTACATGTAATAATTGTCAAATTTCTTTTTGATAATAGCCCTAATTGAAGCCAAAAAACTGATTTTTACCGTAGAACAACGCAGTCGTGGAATAGGCAGAGAAATAGTGACAAATTTTGCTTAATATTGTATAATTAACTACGTGATCAAACACACACTCCTACGAAACATCAGAGCGTTACGTCGCGTCCACGCCGAGATTCTCGTCGCCTGCGCCATTGGCATCGCATGCGGGATGGTGATTTCTCGTTCCGGGCCCATGGAGGGATCTGTCATACGCACCAGCAGGACATTCCCCGCTTTCGATCATACGGTCTTTCCGGTTTCCCGTGTGCCCAACTGGGGAGCCATGCACTCCGCTGCGGAGTGGAACCGCCCCTACGATCAAATGACGGGAGAAGACTTCGTCGCGACTCCCGGATACGATCTCGAAAAATTTTCGACACCGTTCAAACTGGTTGTGAGTCGGCAGAATACGGAAGAAATCACCCGCAGGCTCTTCTATTCAACGAAATTCCTGGGACAGTATGACATAGACGCCGGCGAGTACACCGGTACTCATCCGGGAGTTGATCTGAAGCTTGCATTCGGCACTCCCGTTGGCTCCATTGCCGGCGGTCGCGTGTATGCCGTGCGAAGCAATGACATCCTGGGGACCCACGTCATCATCGAGCACCGTCATCCCCGGGATGGGACGTTCTATTCCACCTATGCGCACCTGAGTAGCGTCACTGTGCGCAAAAACCAGAGACTTCGGCCGGGTCAGACGATCGGCGCCGTCGGTATGACCGGGAACACGAGCGCGCCGCACTTGCACCTTCAGGTGGATCGCGAATACAGGGGGGTGACGCATGCCCCGTACCAGCCGACCGATGGCGCATCGTTGCAAGAAATGCAGCAGTGGACGGTGAATCCCATCCGCTTCATCGAGCGGTATGCGGGCGCGTGATGCGGAGGATTCTTCACTCCTTCGCTGCGACGGCGGTATCGGGGACGATCACGACGTATCCTTCCGGCACGGTGACGACCGGCATATCGTCTTTGCGCGGGACGATCGTGACGGGGATACCATAGTAGAACCAGTCGTTGGTGCCCGAGACGCGGAACATGTCGCATGACTGCCGCTTCATCACCCCCGTGCGACCGATCGGGATGCGCTTGGCGAAGGTTTTGATCTGCTGGATCGAGAGCTGGCCGTTCTTCCGCGCGCAGAGGTTTTCGAGATCATCGCCG
>VMGQ01000103.1 GCA_007376635.1 Candidatus Peregrinibacteria bacterium Greene1014_49 | reverse complement strand
GTTGAATTGATTTCCCATCCTAGAGAATGCATCTCCTCCATTAGGAAATCGTAAGCTTACGGCTTCTGCACCTTCTTCCAATCGTTCAAAAACTTCTCGAGCCCGCTCTCCGTCAGTTAAAAGCCACCCGGCCCCCCCAGTACAAATGAAAATGCAAATAAGACTGTTAGAAGACCCACGGGAAAAGTAATTGCTAAGAGAAAGAGTATGGCAACAAAAAGAAACAATAGAAAAACAGCAATAGTCTTTCTTTTCCATGTTTCATTCATGCTTGGGAAAGTGCGAATCACACACCAATATGCTCCTATCAAAAAAAGAAGGGTGCCAATAATCAATCCAAGATACCCAACAGTATTTGGATTAACTGCCCATTCCAAATACATAAATTTCTGTAGAGGATCCACCAATAAAAATCCCAATAAAAACACAACATTCAGTAATACAACTAACTTAATAATGAGAAGCATCGACCTGAGGAATGCCGAAGCATATTTGTTCATGACGTGAGAAAGAAAAGACTACTTCTGTACTTTTTTCCAATCACTCAAAAACTTCTCGAGTCCGCTATCCGTCAGCGGATGCATCGGCAGCTTTTTAAACACCTCATAGGGAACTGTACAAATGTGAGCTCCGAGCATCGCCGCCTCTACGATGTGCCGCGGATGTCTGGTCGATGCGACGAGTACTTCTGTCTTGAAACGATTCCACTGCCACGCCTCCATGATCTCTTCAATGAGCCCCATGCCGTCTTCGCCAATATCGTCGAGGCGGCCGATAAAAGGGCTGATCATCGTCGCACCGGCTTTTGCTGCGAGTATCGCCTGCGGTACGGAGAAGACCAAAGTTGTATTGGTCTTGATGCCATGATTCGTGAAATGATGGATTGCTTTGAGGCCTTCGGTCGTCATCGGAACTTTCACGACGACATGCTTATGCCACGAGGCGTACTCCTTGCCCTGCATGACCATGTTATCAAAATCCGTTGCGGTGACTTGGGCAGAGACGCATGGAACAAGGTCACACATCGCCATCACGGTCTCTTCAAAATCTTTACCCTCTTTGGCAACGAGCGAAGGATTGGTCGTCACCCCGTCGAGCACGCCCCATGCGGCGATCTCTTTCACCTGTTCGACGTTGGCAGTGTCCAAAAATAATTTCATGTGGGATGCAGGGAATAGTTTTCGTGAAAGTTCTGACCCTTCGATTCGTCTTTCATTATACTGCAAACATATGCGTTCAGCCATCTTCATGATCGCGCTCTCTCTCCCGCTCTTCACTGGATGCACGCGAGCACACGAAACTGGCAATCAGCCGAGATGGGAACAACTACATCCCGAAGGAGAGAGCTCCGCTGGAGCCATTATTGATAGAAAGTCCCCTATCTCCATTGTATCCGCCGGAGTAAAGGATCCACCCTCAAACATTGTGCCCCCTCGTCCGCAAGACTCTTCACGCTCCCCTCTTCCGAGTACCTTCCAGATTTCCGTACCTTTTACGTCTCAGGCGCCGCGTGCAAACTGGGAAGACCCCTACCAGGAAGCGTGTGAAGAAGCATCACTCCTGATGGTGCATCGTTTCCTGCTGGGCGAAAAAGTTGGGGTGATTCCCCCTGATGACGCCGACCGGGATCTGCTTGCACTCGTCCGGTGGGAATGGATCCATAAATACGAGAAGGATGTGACACTGCAGGAACTTGCCGATATCAGCAAAATGTACTATGAACACACGCCAGTGATCGAAGACACCGTGACAATCGAAAGGATCAAAGAACTCCTCGTCGCAGGCTACCCCATCATTGTTCCTGTTGCAGGACGCGATCTCGGCAATCCCTACTTCTCGGGCGAAGGTCCTTGGTACCACATGCTTGTTATCACCGGCTACGATCGCAATGAATTCATCACCAATGACCCAGGCACCCGCCGAGGGGAAAGCTACGAATATGCTTATGATGTCCTCATCGCCGCCATCCACGACTGGACGGGGGTGAAAGAGGAGATACGGTCGGGGAAGAAGAGGATGATGATTTTGAAGAAGTAGTGATTCACCCAGCGCAGGATTCTTCCTGCGCGCCGTTCCCAGAGAATGTTATCTGTTGCTTCTTTCGGTTTGCCATTTCTTTGCTCGTGCAAAGAAATGGCAGAAAGAAACACGCGGTCGCCGATGGAAAAGTCGCCTACGCATCTGGCGCGAAGGGAGCGGAAAATGCCAACTCGCTCCTCGCTGCGGCTCGTCACTCGAACAGGGCATTTTCTTGCGCTCCCTTCGCTGGATGCGTGACGGCGCTTTTCCAATGCGACCGAACCCTGTTTCACACGAAGAACGGAATATCTCGGATATGACCAAATCTGTTGTATCAAAAAAGCGGGCTCCCCCTTCCTCCCGTCCCTGAGGAGAGGGTTGGGTGAGAGTAAGGCGAGGGTATTTATTGTGTCACCAGCATCAGCAACGACAGCAGCACAATCGCAGAAATGTTGATACCAATGAGCGAGAAACCAGAGAAACGAAACCGTGGAGAACGGAGAGCATGCATAGAGAGCCGGGGGAACGCGCGAAACCTTAAGGATGGGGGTGGTTCCGGTCAACGCAGGAAGGGTGACATGATGAATACAAAATTGATTCGTGATGTAGTGCTTGACAGCATGCACAGGCCAAAATAAGACGATGTTGTCTTCAGTAGACAAAGCAGGAACGGATGTTGCAAGTTGCATGTTGCAAAATGATTCTCTGCAACTTGCAACCTGCATCCAGCAATCAATCATCATCTCTTCCCACCCTCCCGCCCTGTCCCTAGACTGCGGTCGTCATGTCCCATCGCCCGGATCTGAAAAGTCTCATCGGCAAACCTGTTTCCGAAGTGCCGATGTCTGTGCAGCGAATTATATCGCAACCTGCCGCACCAGATCCTGTGTGGATCGGCCCAAAGGAAGCCGCAACAATCTCTGCAGAGGATAAAAAAACCTACGAAAACGCACAGACGATCATGCGGCATCTGGCAGTCCGTGCGCCGACGGCTCACGCCTCCGGGCATCCTGGTGGTCCACTTTCGGCGTTCACATTCGCCTATTTCCTCAGCAAACGGCGCGATCCGGGTACCGACGAAGCACTCCGTTACAGCGCCGGCCATCTCTCGCTCCTTGCCTACGGACTCCAGTGGATGTTCGGGCGTGAAGGCAAGGATAAGAGACTGGCATCTCCCCAAAGCATCATCGAAACATTTCGAACGCCCGCAGGTCTTCCCGGTCACGTCGAAGCTGGCATCGGCGATATTCCCTTTGGTACTGGCCCTCTCGGAAAAGGAGTCAGCAATGCTTTAGGAGTAGCTTTCGGTCATCAATACTTAGACAAATCGCAAATCGCAAATCGCAAATCGCAAATTCCGACGGTTGATGTCCTCCTTGCCGACGGCGATTCCCAGGAAGGTCAAGTGATGGAAGCCTTTCGTGTCGCGTCACACCTGAAAGTGGATAATTTGATCGTCCATGGTGACTGGAATGACATTCAACTCTCGGGACTCCCAAGCAAAACCGTCGCCGCAGATTTCGCTAAGATTGCACAAGCATCTGGCTGGCAAGTCATCGAAGTGCAAAACGGCAATGATCCCGCACAAGTAGTCGCCGCGCTCGATGCAGCGGACATATGCATCGGCAAAGGCGCACCGATCTTCATCTGCTACTACACGACCATGGGGCATGGGATTGCGATGATGGAAGAAGGCAGCAATACGGGAAAAAAGAACTTCCACGGATCCCCTCTTTCCAAAGCGGAAGCGGAAACAGTTATAAAAACACTGCCGGATTTCGAGAAGGCGATTGCAACGTACGAACCGTTCCGAATGCTGGAGAAAAAGCGATATGAAGGGCACAAGAGCCAAGAGCCAAGGACACAAGATGTTGCACTTGCTTGGAAAATCGCGGATCTCCAGGAGAAAGGATACAAACGATCCATTACGGCTGAAAAAGGTGCGGCACGCAAAGATTTCGGCGCAACGCATCTGCTGAATCTCATGAAGGCCGATCCACGCATCGTCGTACTGCATGCAGATCTCGCAGGCTCCGGAGGATTCGATTCTGTCGAAAAAGTCTTCCCTAATCGCGTCATCAACATCGGCGTCGCCGAAGGGAATATGTACATGATGGCTGCAGGGATGCGCCAGGCAGGACTGCTTCCGGTGACCTATACCTTTGCGGCATTCGGAACGAATGAAGCGCGCGCTTCGGCACGATTAATCGATGTGAACTGCGGACATACACGCTGTAGCGTTCTCCATGATTGCACGCATACGGGCTTAAGCGTCGGGGAAGATGGCGAGACGCATCAAGAGCGGCATTACCTGAATGTTCCTTTTGATAATACGCAGGTCTGGAACTTGGCTGATAGCAATCAAGCTGCAGCTGCTGCAGAAGCTGCAGTAGGATTGATCGCCGAAGGTCATACGAGCGTGTATGCCTTTTCCCCGCGAAGCGGTCATCCACAAATTCTCCTCTCCGATGGCACTCCCTTTTATGACGCGGAATACGTTTTCGACGGAAAGGCAGACATCATCGCTGGCTACGGTGATCTCAGAGACACCATCACCGTGATTGCAACGGGGATTACGATTCATGCCGCCATCGCAGCTGCGGACCAATTCGACAAATTGCAAATCACAACTCAAAAAATCGCCAATCGTTCCGTCCGTGTC
>VMGQ01000102.1:2825-7012 GCA_007376635.1 Candidatus Peregrinibacteria bacterium Greene1014_49 | reverse complement strand
AAACTCCTTACATCCCTCGGCATCATCGCCCTCATGATTGCGCTTGGCACTGCCGATGCCATCCTTATCGAAGGAGGACTACCAAAGGCAGTACTCCCCGATGAACCCTACGCACAAGCGCAGCCAGAGGCGAGCTCGGCATCCAGCGTTATAGAGTCGCAACCAGCAACGAGTAACCAACAATCTTCTTCCACAGGAGAAGATTCCTCTTCCGCCGTGGTGGGAGTAAAGAAGGCCATGGGTCCCGATGTTCTTCTCACACTGACTACACTGGGATTTGAGATTGAGGCCAGTGACGAACTCACGATTCTCCGCACCGTGATCCCTGCACAGGAAGCGGAAGTACCTACCTATGCTCTTCTCCTCAATGGTGACCGCAGCGGCCTCATCGCATGGACGGAGTCCCCGAAGGTGAAGAACTATTTCCTCGCGCTCAAAGAGGCACTCCATGCTTCTTTTTCCACACGTGTGCAAGATCTCCTCGACGAAACTCAGCGCCTTCCTGGTCATCCACCACGAAACTTCCTGACCTTCCTCGATGAAGGATTGAGCCCGGAGCGGCTCGTCTTCCTCCGCGTCCGCGAGCGGCTCTATGAGATTCGCATAGCAGAGGGATATGATGAGGCGATGTTTGGGTTGGTGGAAGAATTGACCCAGTAGAGACGCAACGCTGTTGCGTCTCCCCTATTTCAGGAGACGCACCAACAGTGCGTCTCTACCGCAAGCAAATGACCCCAAATCCATTGACCACGCCCCGTTCGATCAATACAGTGCCCCCGCAATGGCAAAGAAGATCACCAAAATCTTGAAAGTGCAGGCAACCGGCGGACAGGCAAATCCAGCACCGCCGCTCGGGCCCACGCTTGGACAAGCCGGCATCAACATCCAGGACTTCTGCGCAAAATTCAACGAGAAGACCAAAGACCGTCGCGGTCAGGTGGTACCTGCGGTGATCACTGTCTACGAGGATCGCAGTTTCAGCTTCATCTTAAAGCAGGCACCGGCTTCCGCGATGATCAAGGAATACGCGAAGATCGAGAAAGGCAGCGGCGTACCAAACAAGGAAAAAGTGGGGAAGATCACAAAAGCACAGGTTCGTAAAATCGCTGAGACCAAGTTGCCCGACTTAAATACGACAGATATCGAAGCCGCGATGAGAACAATCGAAGGAACAGCGAGGAATATGGGGGTAACCGTCGAGTTATAAATCATCTATCGCAGAATAGGGATACAACAATGCAATCCCTTTTCATGTGAACACCTTCTACGCTAAGACCCACATTCCTCCCCGCTCCCCATGGTTTCCCTCGCTGCAGGTCTTGTCAGCTCCCCTGCTTTTGTCTACGGCGTCTTGGTACCACTCGTGCTGGTTCAGATTCTTGCTCTCCTCTTTATCCCGAGTTTGCTTAGCGCTCCCGCCAAGGCTCGCGCCATCGGCGAAGCCCTCCACTCGTACTGCCTCCAGGCTTTTGGTGTCATGCTTATGACCGTGGGTTCGCTTCCAACGGTCTATAGCGTACTCGCAGGAGTTTCATATACGGGCGGAACCTATTTCGGCCTCTTGCTCATTTTTGCCGCCGGCGGCGGACTCTTCCTCTGGCAAGACCAGCATGCATCCACACTCGACTCCGCTGCCCGAGCGGTTCCGGCAGCGATTTTCCTCCTTACCTTTCGCATCCTCGGACAAGTCACCCTGATCCTCGCACTCCTCTCATTCCTCCTGAGCATTACTATGGGATCTACGGAGATAATGGGCTGGTGGGTTATGCCCGTTCTCATGGGCTGCTACGGAGGACTCGTTACCTGGTGCACTCGAGGATCCGTCCCTTGGGTATCGCATACGCAATCTGTCGGAACGCTTCTTACACCGGTAGCTTCGAGGACGGCGAAAGCGCAGACACCACCGAGAAGCATTAAGAAGAGAAAATAAGTTGCGCAATCTCCTTCCCATCCCCACAATCTCCCTGCTTTATCGTGGGAGTCCGCCTTAGGTGGACGTTCGCACCACGTTCCCCCTCTTCGTATGGTAATCGTCAAACAGATCCGCAAGCGCGGAAAAAAGTACAAGGAAATCGCGAAGCTCGTAGAGAAGAAGCGCTATCCGATTGTCGAGGCGACGGAGCTTCTCTGTAAGCTCCAGACAACGAAATTTGATCCCACGGCAGAGATCCATATCCGCATCAATGCCGATACGACCCAGGCCGATCAGCTTGTACGCACGACGTCGCTCTTCCTCATGGTACAGGACGCACGGTGCGCATTGCCGCTTTCGTTCCGGATGATTTGATCGACGAGGCGAAGAAGGCAGGTGCCGTCGTCGCCGGCAACGAAGATCTCATCAAGCAGGTGGAGGCCGGCGAGATCAATTTCGATATCGCAATCGCCGTCCCCACGATCATGAAAAGCCTCGGAAAAATCGCGAAGACCTTAGGCCAAAAAGGTCTCATGCCGAATCCCAAATCCGGCACCGTAACGACGACCGTTGCAAAGACAATTCAGGAACTCTCTAAAGGCCGCATCGAATGCAAAATGGACAAGCAGGGCATCATCCACACCGTCTTTGGAAAGCTCTCCTTTGGATCCGCAAAGCTCAAAGAGAATCTCGAAGTCGTCTTGCAAGCGGTGAAGGACGCAAAGCCCGCAGGCATCAAAGGCGTCTACATCAACTCCGTCAGTATCTCTCCGAGTATGGGACCGGGGATACGGTTAGAAATATAATCACCGCTCATGCATCCGTAGCGGAGACCCGCGGGTCTCCGCTATTGAGCGTTGCATCAATGGCACAGCACCGCCTTCACATCCTCAATCTTTTCCGCAAGCACCAGCCGCGCACGCATTTCCGCGGCCCCCGGTTGTCCTCGCACATAACTCGCGAGGTGCCTGCGCATTTCGAGCATCCCGCGTTTTTCACCTTTGAGGCGAACCGCAAGTTCGCAGTGCTCGAGAATCAAGGGGATTTTTTCTGCGAATGTGATGTTGGAAATGGTGGGTTGCATCGAAATATCCTCCGTAGAGACGTCCTGCCGGACGTCTCTACCTCGGCCATCGCACGCATCCCGCAACGCCTCACAAATTTCCCCCATCACCCACGGATTGCCAAACGTCCCCCGCCCGACCATCACCCCATCGAGATTACCAATCTTCGCCACGGCATCCGCGGCGCATGCGATATCTCCGTTTCCGATGATCGGAATATGCGGAAACGCTTTCTTGAGTTCGTAGATCGGATCCCAGTTGGCAGCACCTGAGAATTTATCGCAGTAACGCCTTCCATGAATCGCCAAGGCTTCAGCACCAGCTTCAATAATCCTCTGACAAAAAGGAATGAGTGTCTCGATCCTGTCCCAACCGAGCCGCGTTTTCACACTCACGGGAATCTTCACGGCCTTTTTTGTTGCATGCACCAGCTCCGCAGCAAGATCGGGATTACGAATGAGTGCCGAACCATGACAGGAACTGACGACCTTCGCCGCAGGGCATCCCATATTGATATCGATGCCATCGGCTCCGAGCTCTTCGATCACCTTCGCAGCAGAAAGAAAATGCTCCGGATCTTTTCCGAAGACCTGCACAATGAACGGGCATTCGACCTTCGGATCGAAATGGATCATCTCCATCGTCTTCTTGGCGCCGTAATGAATGGCATCCGTTGAAAGAAACTCCGTATACACAATCACTTCCGGAGCGATCCTTTTAATAAGCTGCCGGTACGAAGCATCGGTGACCCCCGCCATGGGAGCGAGAGCGACAATCGGCCGAGGAGTGGAGACCCAGGAAAATGGCATAGAAGTCTGTACAAATAATTACATCACACTTTTAGAGGTATGACGAGACAATTTACCAATTCCTATGCACGGTTCTCACCATCCTTGTCGCACAATGACTGCCGATGATGATTGGATTCCTTGCAGGACGGTCTCTCGTGTCGACGCTTATCGAAGCGCTCCGGCTCTCCGCATATGCAATAACACCATCGTTGATTCCTAACGCTGGCTTGGGTGGTGCCCTTAATTTAGTTTGTGATTTTTCAACAGGAGAAATACATGCTCCATGCATACCGTTTTACATCATTTACCTAATTACCATTATTTTCGAACTTACTGGTGCTATATTCCTCCTGATGATCCTCCTCGGCGGCTACCAGTACGTCATCGGCAAGGCAACGGGAGGCGGAGGAGAAGAAGGAA
>VMGQ01000102.1:0-2756 GCA_007376635.1 Candidatus Peregrinibacteria bacterium Greene1014_49 | reverse complement strand
GTCCTTCCAGATCCTCAGCACCAAAGCGCAGGGGCTTTTGAGAAAAGCTCGTGAGATGGCTGCCACAAATACGACCCAGTCTTCTTCGGCAAAGCTTCCGACACGGCAACAGATAGAATCTATCCTTGTCCATATCTCCGTTCGCAGCGTGATCAAAGCTGCGTTTGCGGTACTCGCGGTTGCCGCAGGGACATGGGTGCTCTTTCATCTCCGAGACAAAATCCTGCTCCTTCTCCTTGGCGTGTTTGTCGCGGTGGTGATCGATCCGGGGGTTACGGCACTTGAGCGCATGCGTATCCCACGCGGAATTCTTTGTTTCCCTCATTCCGATCATCGCAACGCAGCTCCAGCAGATCGCGCTCTTTATCTCTGCAGAGGTCAATGCCTTCCTCACAGACCCCCTCATCGCTCTTCCGCTCATCTCCGATGCGAGTAACGCACGCCTGACGGTTCTCGTTCAAAATGCCCTCCAAGAACTTTCCATCTACCAGTTCACAGACGCTCTCCAGAGCCTTGGCCAAAATCTCGCGACGGCTGCACAGGGGTCGCTGCAATTGGTGGCACAGCTTGCTGGCTCCGTCGCCCGCTTCGTGGCGACACTGATCATCGTCCTCGTCTTCGGCTTCTTCCTACAGATGGGGAAGGAACGCATCATCCGCTGGGTGCGAGAGCTCTTCCCAAGAAAGTTCATCCCCTATTTCGATGCAAAGGCCGAAGCCATCCACGTGAAAATCGGTCAGTGGGCTCGTGGCGAAGCTCTCCTCATGTTTTCGATCTTCGCGCTCACGCTCCTAGCTCTGATCATTCTCCGCATGCCCTACGCGCTGACGCTAGCGGTCTTCGCAGGCTTCTGCGAATTCATTCCGGTGATCGGTCCCCTGATTGCCGCAGTCCCCACAGTATTGATCGCTCTCTCGCAGCAAGGATTTGTGTGGGCGGCCGTCGTCATGGGTGTCTACTACGTCATCCAGTGGTGTGAAAATAACCTTCTCGTGCCGCTCATCATGAAGCGCGCAGTCGGCCTTTCCCCCATCGCCATTCTCTTTGCCATGATGGTCGGCGTCAGCTTCGGCGATACCATCCACCCCGTTCTTGGCGTGATGCTGGCGATTCCCACAACGACGATTATTGCGATCTTCTTGAGGGATATAACGGAGAGGAACCAATAGGAGAAATGTTATACAAACCAAACAATCAACAACCGAACAATAAATGCCTCTTTTCTGTCACTCCCTCTTCCTACGGAAAACTGGTATATTTGCAGGATGAATGTAGAGAATTATCACTCTCTATGATAGAGTGATAACGAGGCATTCGTCTCCTTGTCTTCCTCACCTCCCGTTCCATGCATCCCTTCGATCGCTTTACACCGAACGCCAAACTTGCACTCCAGATTGCCGAGCAGGAAGCGAAGAATATGAAATCGAGCTACATCGGTACAGAACATCTGCTCCTTGGTCTCCTATCAATTCCTAAGTCGCTGGCATTCTCGATTTTTACAGGAGCCGGGGTTACCCAAGAAAACGTCCGGATCCTTCTAAAGGCGAGCAAGAGTCTCGATATCGAAGGCAAGCATGTGAAGCACGGGCTTTCCACGTTCCTCCATACCGTCATCGAACAGAGTGTGCTTACCGCACAGAAATTTCGCCACAGCAATGTGGGCACAGAGCACCTCCTCCATGCACTCGTCTCCACTGGGCGCAACGCGGCGACCGCCCTCCTCGAACAGATGCAGGTGGATCCCGGAGACTTGAAGTCCCACATCGAAGAAATGTTCGGACAGATCTCACAATTCAAGCAGCAGAGCCACAATATGGAGCAGTCCCTTGAAGCATTCTTTCAAGGGCTCCAAGGCGCCATCGTCGGCATGCAGGGGGCAGGCCCTATGGGAGGAGCCGATCCAGAGGGATTGCGAAAGAAGAAAGGCGACGGCAAAAGTAAGACTCCCGTCCTCGATTATTTCACGGAAGATCTGACACAGCGTGCGAGAGACGGAAAGATCGAGCCGATCATCGGCCGCGACCGCGAGATCGAGCGCATGGTTCATATCCTCAACCGCAAGACAAAGAATAATCCCGTCCTCATCGGCGAGCCAGGGGTCGGAAAGACCGCGATCGTGGAAGGCCTTGCACAGCGTATCGCCCAGGGAAAAGTGTCTGCGGCTCTCGCGCATAAGCGCGTCCTCGTGCTCAACATGGGATCGCTCGTCGCAGGGACAAAATACCGTGGAGAGTTCGAACAGCGCTTCGATGACATCATTAAAGAAGCGGTGAACGCCGAAAGTTCTATCATCCTCTTCATCGACGAGATGCACACGGTTGTAGGAGCGGGATCTGCCGAAGGCTCTCTCGACGCAGCGAATATCTTAAAACCTGCACTAAGCCGTGGATCGCTCCAGGTCGTGGGTGCCACAACGGTGGATGAATATCGGACGGTGGAGAAAGACCGTGCGCTTGAGCGAAGATTCCAATCGATCCTCGTCGAGGAACCAAGCGTGGAAGACACGCTTTCGATCCTCAAAGGTATCCGCAAAGGATTTGAGGAATTCCACTCGATCACGATCACCGATGACGCCCTCGAGGCGGCAATCGAGCTTTCCAAGCGCTACATCACCGAGCGATTCCTACCGGACAAAGCTATCGATGTCCTCGATGAGGCCGCCGCCGGCAAGAGCATGCAATCGGAAGTTTCACCGGAACTTAGGAAAATTGAGGAGAAGCTCGAAAAACTTATCGCCCGCCAGCAGATGGCAGTGA